>NZ_DJTP01000026.1:0-75347 GCF_002440405.1 Empedobacter sp. UBA6305
ACAGTTTTTTGGATATTGCCTATAAAAAGGATTTTGTTTTAAAAATCCTTTTTTTATATCTATCAAATTGATAAAATTAGTTTATTAATCGACCCTATTACGTGTTGAATAAAAGTATTGGCAACTGTGTTCGTTTGTCAATTCATTCTTCTTCCATCATTTGTTTCATCTTGATTTGGAAATCCTAAAAAAAATACAGTATAAGAAAAGGTATAAGACTTATTTATCTTAACATGATGAAAGGAATAAGAAATCATTTTTCAAATAGAAAATAAACAATATTTACATTATTAAGGTCTATT
Organism: Empedobacter sp. UBA6305; assembly: GCF_002440405.1. Taxonomy (NCBI): domain Bacteria; kingdom Pseudomonadati; phylum Bacteroidota; class Flavobacteriia; order Flavobacteriales; family Weeksellaceae; genus Empedobacter; species Empedobacter sp. UBA6305. The sequence goes on from NZ_DJTP01000026.1 coordinate 303, forward strand.
AAACATAATCATTATTATACACCAAAGATTTTTAGGTTAAAACACTGATTGCGTGAGAGTGCAGTTTTGAATAAACAAATTTGTAATTTAAAATGCTCTGAAAGACGCATTTTATCGTTGAGTGAAGGTATTCATATCAGACAAAATTATTTTTCTTTCGTACTAATTTTTTACTGCAACATTATTATTTTTTTTTATAAATCTCTACAGAGTTTATTCGTGTTTTCTTCGACCGTTCTTCGACCATTGTCCTCGCAAAGGTGCATTTTTCCGCAAGTTTGTCGAACGATGGTCGAACAAGAGTAAAATGAGCTATTTTTCGAGATGATGTGAAACATAGATATACAGAGGTTTGTATAGGAGTTTCAATTAACTAAAACATATTGTTGATAAAAATACTGGAGGACAGAAGTGGACAAAACCGGACATTTGTGGTCACTTTTTGTAAAAAATGTAATTTGTATTGTTTAAATGATTAAATTACAAATATTTGATTAATTTAAGTATTTTTTTTTTGAATAAAAAATATTTTTGATAAGAATGATGAAATACGATTATCTGTAAATTGTTTAAAATATAAAATAGTGAAGAGTTTTTCGTTTATATGAACGATTATAATGGATTATTCGAGGAAATGTGTTATTTGAGAAAATAGAATTGTTTATATTTGATTGTTTGAACTCACATGATTAGAAAATTAATATGAAAAAATTTATTTTAAGTTTGGCTGTCCTTGCGATGGGCGCTTATTCTTATGCACAACAAATAACCATTGAAGGGATATATGGCGGAAAATACCGCGAAAATTCATTGTACGGTGTGAACTCATTGAACGATGGAGAAAATTATACTATTCTGACAAAAGACGGATTGGTAAAACGTTCGTACGAATCGACATTGAAAAAAGGTCAGACTTCTGATATTGTTGTCGTTCCAGGAAAGTTTGAAGGTTATGAATTTAGTTCTGATGAGCGTTACGTTTTATTGCAAACTAATCCGCACCAAATTTATCGTCATTCGTTTACAGCAAAGTTTGAGGTGTATGATACGCAAACAAAATCGAAAGTATTGTTATTTGATGGAAAAGGAATTCAAGAGCCTTTGTTTTCGCCAGATGCTTCTAAGGTAGCTTTTGCTTTTGAGAATAATTTATACATTCAAGACTTAAAATCGAACAAGGTAACGCAAGTTACGACTGATGGTAAAAAGAATAATATTATCAACGGGATTAATGATTGGGTTTATGAAGAAGAATTTGGTTTCGTAAGAAATTTTGATTGGAATGCTGATGGAACATCTTTGGCTTATGTTCGTTTTGACGAATCGAAAGTGAAAGAAATTAATATTCCGATTTACCACAACAATCTTTATCCACAAGAATTACGTTACAAATATCCAAAGGCAGGGCAAGATAATTCGGAAGTTTCGTTACATGTTTTTGATACGAAGAATAACTCAACTGCAAATGTTAATTTAGGCGGAGTTCAGAATTATTATATTCCTAAAATTAAGTTCTCTACAAAAGCGAATTTATTAACGGTTGTAACGTCTAACCGTCATCAAAATAATGTAGATGTTTCGTTTTATGATATCAACACGAAAAAAGTAAATAAATTATTTACTGAAACAAATAAAGCGTGGATAGAAACGGATAATTTAACGTTAGAGTTTTTAGCAGATAATTCGTTCTTATGGACTTCTGAGCGCGATGGAAATAACCATATTTACCATTATGCAGATAACGGAAAGCTAATTAACCAAGTGACGAAAGGAGATTGGGAGGTAACGAATTACTATGGGTATAATCCTGGTAATAAAACACTTTATTATCAATCTAACTCGAATAATGGAAAACGTATTTCGACAGAAAGACAAATTTCTTCGGTTAGTTTAGATGGTAAGAAAACTACAATGTTGACGAAAAATAATGGAACAAATTCGGCTGCTTTCAGTAAGAATTTTACTTATTTCATTAATACTTTTTCGAATACAACGACTCCAAAAACAATTAGTTTAGTAGAATCTAAATCTGGTAAAGATTTGGGTGTTATCGTTGACAATACTTCTTTAAAAGATAAATTGAATACAGATAATATTGGAACAAAAGAATTATTTGTGTTGAAAACTGCGGCTGGAAATGAGTTGAATGCTTATGTAATCAAACCAAAGAACTTTGATCCAACTAAAAAATACCCAGTTTTGATGTATCAATATTCTGGACCGGGTTCTCAGAATGTAAACAATGCGTATTTCAACTCGAATGATTATTGGCACATGATGTTGGCACAAGAAGGTTACATCGTTTTCTGTGTTGACGGTCGAGGAACGGGATATAAAGGAGAAGCTTTCAAGAAACAAACGTATTTGCAATTAGGGAAATATGAGGTAGAAGATCAAATTGCAGCAGCAAAAGAGATTGGTAATTTACCTTATGTGGACAAATCTCGTATCGGAATTTGGGGTTGGTCTTATGGAGGATTCATGGCTTCGAATGTATTATTCAAAGGGAATGATGTGTTCAAAGCGGCAATTGCAGTTGCTCCTGTAACGAATTGGCGTTATTATGATTCTGTTTATACAGAGCGTTTTATGCGTACACCAGAAGAGAATGCTGCTGGTTATGACGATAATTCACCGATTAATTATGCAAACGACTTGAAAGGTAATTTCTTATTAATTTCTGGTTCTGCTGATGATAATGTACATCCACAAAACACATTCGAATTGTCGGAAGCGTTGGTACAAGCGAACAAAGATTTTGATATGGCAATCTATACCGATAAAGATCACGGGATTTATGGTGGAAACACAAGAATTCAGTTATATCGTAAAATGACAAATTTTATCAAGAAGAATTTGTAAGAAAAAAGCTGTATTTATTAGAATACGCCAATGAATAAGATGAAACATTATTCAAATTGACAAAAATCATACATTAAACAAAAAAAACCTCTGCATTGTCGGAGGTTTTTTTTATTTTCGTTGATTGCTAATAAAATCTAAATGATATATTAGCGCTTAGTTAAAGAAATTATGAGTCAAAAATTAACTTTAGAGCAAATTCAAAACTTTGAAGGGAAATACCCAAAACAGCTTTGGCATTTGTTTATGGTAGAAATGTGGGAGCGTTTCTGCTTCTATGGAATGAGAGGAGTTCTTGCCATTTTTATGGTAGATATGTTGGGATTAACGGATGCAGAATCAAATTTAAAATATGGAGCAATCCAAGCTTTTGTTTATGCATTTACTTTTATTGGAGGTATTTTTGCAGATAGAATCTTAGGATTCAAAAAATCATTAATCTTCGGAGGGTTGGTAATGGTTGCAGGAAACTTATTAATTGCAACAGATCCTCATCAATTTTTCTATTACGGAATTACATTAAGTATTATTGGAACAGGTTTTTTCAAACCAAATATTTCTTCGATGGTTGGAGAACTGTACAAAGCAGATGATCCAAGACGTGATGCCGGATTCGGTTTATTTTATTCAGGGATTAATATAGGTGCATTTTTAGGAGGTATAGTTTGTGTTTATTTAGGTAAACAAGTTGGTTGGAATTATGCTTTCTTAGCGGCTGGTATCGTAATGATAATTGGAGTTGTTTTATTCTTATTTATCCGTAACGAGCTGGGACCAATTGGAGATTCTCCACTTGAAAAAATGGATCCTAAGAAAAGATTAATTAGAGAAGTAGCCGTATATGTAGGAGCATTGGTTTGTATTCCTTTAATTTTTATCATGATTCATAATACAGCATACACAGATATGTTTATGTTTATTGTAGGACCATTGGCAATTATTTATTATTTAATTCAATTATATAAAATACCAAGTTCTAAAGAAAAAAGTAAGTTTATCGCTGCTTTTATCATGATTACGTTCTCTATTTTATTCTTTGCAATTTTTGAGCAAGCAGGAGGTTCTTTAGCTTTGTTTGCTAACAAAAACTTACATTCAACTTTATTTAGCGTTCCATTAGATCCAAACATTGTAAATAATAGTGCAAATTCATTGTATGTTATTATTTTCTCACCTTTATTAGGATTAGTTTGGTTATGGATGGCGAAAAAGAAAATTGAGCCAAACACAGTTGTAAAATTTGGTTTAGCCTTCTTGATGTTAGCAGGGGCTTATTATATCTTCTATTCATTAAGATTTTTTGCTGACGAAAATGGATTATCATCATTAGAAATATTTGCATTAGCATATTTTGCAGTTACAATTGCAGAGTTGTGTTTATCACCAATTGGATTATCAATGGTAACAAAATTATCTCCAAAACACTTAGGAGGAATGATGATGGGATTATGGTTCTTAGCATCTGCTTACGGGCAATATTTAGCAGGAATCTTAGGAGCTGGAATGTCAGATCCAAGTCCAACTGCATCTTTAACAGATAAATTAATGGCTTACACAGATGGTTATCAACAATTGGCAATTTATTCTTTAGTTGCAGGTGTTATTGTCATCGTATTGTCTCCATTTATTCGTAAATTAATGCAAGACGTAAAATAACTTTTAAGATATACTTTTAACAAACAAACATGAGTTCAAAATCGGAAAATTTCTTTGATTCAAAAGTATTAGGACACCCGTCGGGATTGTTCGTGCTTTTCTTTACAGAGATGTGGGAGCGTTTTTCATTCTACGGAATGCGCGTTTTATTAATTCAGTTTTTAACAGCTGCAGTTATTGGGTTAAATCCAGGTTGGGAATGGTCTATAGAAAAAGCAACCGCTTTATATGGAACATACGCAATGTTACTTTACATTACGCCCATCTTTGGAGGGATTATTGCCGACAAATACATAGGTTATCGTTGGGCAGTAGTAATTGGTGCGATTATTATGACTCTTGGTCACGCATTCATGGCTTTTGATACACCTATCTTTTTATATTTAGGATTGGCGTGTTTGGTTATCGGAACAGGATTCTTTAAACCAAATATGACATCTATCTTATCAGAAATGTACAAAGACTTTCCTGAGAAAAAGGATGGTGCTTATACAATTTTCTACATGGGAGTTAACGCTGGTGCATTCTTCGGAATGATGTTATGTGGATTCTTAGCAGAAAAAGTAGGATGGCACTGGGGATTCGGTTTAGCTGGAATCTTCATGTTATTAGGAACATTACAGTTCTGGTTAGCAAAACCATTATTTGGGCATATTGGTGAAGTTCCTTCAAAAACAGGAAATCAAATTACTGCTGATGATGATACACCAAAATACGAACCAGGAGAAAAACCAAATCCTTTTACAGTATTAGATCAAGTATTGATCGTTATTATGACGCTTTTAGGATTAGGATATGCGTTCAATGATCCGTTAAATGCAATTGGTGGAATTAACTTATTCCCATTCTCTATCGGAGGATTATCAGGACAAAATGTCGTTATTTTAGTAGCATTATTCTTGTTCTTCTTTGTGGTAATTCGTCGTTTGGCAAATTATACAAAAGTGGTTCGTGATCGTATGATTGCGGTAATTATTTTTGCTTTCTTCGTTATCTTCTTCTGGATGTCTTTCGAACAAGGAGCTACATCATTAGTAATCTTTGCGCGTGATAATACAGAACGTAACTTAATTGGAGGTGCTGCAATGGCATTCAACGTTTTCAATACATTATTAACAGTTGTTCCATTATTGTTCATCTCGTATGTATTGATTTTATTAGCAAAACAAACATTTAAAAAAGCGGCTTTATCTAATGTTGTTTTAGCGTTTACTTTCTTAGGAATTTGGGCTGCTGCAATTTGGATGTTAAACTATAACTGGACTTCTCACTCTTACGATGTTTCTTACCAAGCAATTGAAACGGCTAAATTAGACGACTCTGGTAAACAAGTGATGAACGAAGAAGGTCAACCTGTTTTTGATAAAACACCAGTTACGGCTTCTTATGTTGCAAATTCTACAGATAAAATTGTTACTGAAACAATTAATTTAGCTTCTCAAGACGCTTTAACAAAAGGTTCAGATATTAGCATTCACAAAGAAGGAGATAAATTTGTATTAGTTTCTCCAGAAAGTTTAGTGAAATTAGATACTGAATATAAAAATCAAAACAAACCATCTGAAGTTGTTCCTGCGAAAGTAGCAGAGATTAAAGATTCTCAAGTAGAAATTACCGTTTCTTGGTTCTCTACATTAAACTCTTTCTTCATCATTGCATTAGCTTCATTAGTTTCTCGTGTTTGGGATTCTAAATACAACCCATCAGCTTCTGTAAAATATGGTTTAGGATTAATCATTATGGCAATCGGATTCGGATTCTTAGCTTTCGGTTCTTACGGAATTTCAGAAGGCGTTCGCGTTTCTATCATCTGGTTAGTATTAGCTTATTTGTTCCATACATTGGGCGAGCTCTGTTTATCTCCAGTTGGACTTTCGTACGTATCAAAATTAGTTCCAGCACGTATGATTGCATTTATGTTCGGAATGTGGTACCTTGCAATTGCAATTGGTAACAAATTGGCAGCCATTTTAGGAGGTCAAATCGAAAATATTACAAAAGAATATTCGTTATCAACTTTCTTCTTAATTTTTACAATTGTACCAATTGTAGCAGGTTTAATCGTTATCGCATTAAATCCAGTTATGAAGAAATTGATGCACGGAGTTAAATAATAAAGATTGAAATTTATGAAATCAAGCTTAGCAATCGCTGCCCTAATTTTATCATCATTTCTTTTCGGACAAGAAATTAAATGGTTATCATTAGACGAAGCAACAAAGGAAATAAAAGCACATCCAGAAAAACCTGTATTGATTAATTTTTATACAACTTGGTGTGGATTCTGTAAGCGTTTGGACAAAGAAACTTTTACAGATAATAAAGTCGCAGATTATGTAAACAAAAATTACATTGCGGTAAAATTTGATGCAGAAACAAAGGATATGGTAAAATTTATGGGAATTCAGTACACATATATTGCGCCTGCTAAAGCGAATTATATGGCATATGCCTTTACAAACGGACAATTGAGTTATCCTGCAACTGTTTTGATGAACGGAAAAGGAGATATCAACAAAGTCGTTTTGGGTTATCGTAGTTCAACAGATTTCATAAACGATATTAAAATTTAATCGAGAAATAACCTTGTTGAGAGGTTTTCCATAAAACAGAATCAGAAGTTTTTTCGAGTTCTGTAACAATAGAAGGGTAGTTGCTGGCATCAGCAATTACCCTTTTTAAATTTTCATTATTTTCGAAAGGATAAAGATTTGATTGATGAATTAACACATAAAAAGGAATATCAGAATGTTCTTCATTTAATAAGAGCTTAAATGACTTCGTTTCAATAGAATTTGGATGTTTGATAAAATGTTGATGTTTAAAGTCTGAATCATAAGAGTAGAAACTAACATCTTTTATTCTTTCGTGGATTTTATATGGTTTAATCGTAAAATTATATGTTTTTTCATCTAAAGGATTTTCACTTAAAATGCTTAAACTTCGTTGATTTCTTATGCCGATAATACTATTCTTGTATTGATTAAAAACGATTAATTCATTCGAATGATTGAGTTGATTAATTTGGTGAAATCGTTCCACTTGAATTAGAAATAAAGAAATTAAACAAACAAATAATGCTAGTTTAGATTTTTTTAGGAACAATGGTTTTGATGCATATAAAATAACGCCAATCAAAATTGCGGTAAATAAACTGATGTAAACATCTTTTGCAATAAACTTGAAGTTCGCTAACCAATAAATATATTGATTTGAGTAATAGATAAAATGATTGAAAATCCATGTATAGATTGGAATATTAAGATCGAAAATGATGAGAAGAATACTAATTATTCCGCCACAAATCATAAAAAAGGAAGCAGGAATCAAGACTAAATTTCCAAATAAAAACAATCCTGAAAATTGATTAAAATACAAGACCGAAATTGGTAAAGTTCCTAATTGAGCAGATAAACTTGTTTCAATCATAATCTTGATTTTCTTCAGGAAACTATTTTTAACTTTCCAATAATACTCAAAAATTGGATTGAGCCAAACAATGAAAAAGACCGCTGAAAAACTCAATTGAAAGCCAACATCAAACAAATAATTAGGTTGAAAAACTAGAATGATAAAAGCAGAAAGTGAAAGTGTGTGAAAAATATTTTTTGGTCGGTTGAGTAATTCGCTAATATAATAAATGGTAATCATCAACGCAGAACGAAAAACTGGCGGTTGTAATTCGACATAAAAAGCAAAGATCCAGATAAATATTAAGCTAATAATTATTCTAATTTTTCGACCTTGTTTTAGCTTTAATAATGGTTGTAAAACGAATTGTAAAATCATGTAAATCATCATCACATGTAAACCAGAAATGGATAAAATATGCACAACTCCTGTTGCTACATAACTTTGATTGAGTTCTTGCGAAAGCTCTGTTCTATCACCCAAAAGCATAGACGAAATAATCGCTCTACTTTCAAGGGAATAACCTTGTTCTGTTAGTTCTTTTCGAATCTTGACTTTCGATTTGGCAACCCAATTTCGAAATCCATTTCCTTCTTTGTGAATAGAAATAATTTCATTTGTAAAGATTTGAGAATAAATTCGTTTTCTGTTTAAGAAACGTTTATAATCAAATTGATATGGATTTAACGGTTCTTGGATTTCTCTTTTTTCTCCTAAAATTATGATTTCATCATTGGGATATAAAATTTGTTGTTGAGGTTTGATATGAAGTAAAATTTGCTCATTCGTTTCAATATCTTTTACAACGTAATTGGTATATTTTTCGGTAGAATTAGAACTATAAACGACTTTTAGTAAATGAATTCTCGAAACAGATTCGAAATCAATTTTTGAATGTCTATTATAATTTTGATGAATATAATAGCCTAAAATCATCGAAATGCCTAAAAAAGTGATTATATTTTGACGATTATTATTTTTTAACAAAGAGATAAAAAGTAGAATAATTAATGAAAAAAATATAATTCGTAAATTTGTAGCAGGAATTAATAATTCGGATAAAATTATTCCGATTGAGAAACAAATTGTTAGGGTAAAAAAGAGATACTTTTTCATCCTAATAATTTATAAATTTTTTTACAAATAGTAGGTTTTAATTATTTGTAAATGAATTGATTAAAAAAATAAAAAAATGAAGAAGATTCTTATATTAATTGTGTTATTTTTTACTCAAATGGCAATGGCTCAAATTGATGTAAAACTATCAATCACAAACCTTAAGAAAATGAAAGGAAATTTGGCTATAGAGTTTTATAGAAATGTAGAAAATTATACAAAAGGTCAAAATGCATTCAAAAAATTGTACGTTCCAGTTGCTGATATAGACAAGTATGAAACGGTTTTTAAAGATATTGAGCCAACATTTTATGCGGTAAAAGTGTATTTGGATACGAACAATAATAAACAGCTTGATAAAAGTTTTTTGGGTGTGCGTAAAGAACCGTATGGTTTTTCTAAGAATTTAGATCCTATTTTGCGTGAGCCAACTTTTGAGGAAGCCAAAGTGGATATGACTGAAGAAAATAATACAATTGTAATCAAATTAAACAATAACAAAGGCGAAGAATAATCTTCGTCTTTTTTTGTTAAAATTTAATTGAAAAACCTATATTCAATCCTAATAAAGAAGGATTTTTAGCATCTACATTTTTCAATGGATTTAGCATATATCTATAATTTGGTTCCAAATTTATACTTGATTTATTTGATAAATTATACTCTAACTTAACTCCAGCGTTAGCGCTATAACTCGAATTATTTAAGTTATTTGCTTCGCCTAATTTATAATTTGATCTTGTATTAGTATCAGCTAATGAAATAGAATTTTTCGTTACAGCAAAATAACTTCCTCCCGCTATTGCTATAATATTGAATTTATCAAAACTTGCCAATTTATATTCAACTTCTAATGGAACTTCGATGTAATGAACTTTTTGTTCCATAGTATTGGTTTCAGAAGACAACATGGTCATTGTTGTATGTGATATATTATCACCTACAACTCGAATATTCGAATGATATGTGATATTGTTAGATGATTTTGGCATGCTTGCAGAAAGTGCATAAACACCTGTATTGATTCCCGAATTTATATTGGTTGTATTTTGTTCCAACTCAACTTTTGCAATTCCCGAACGAACATTTATCTTATCATTTAATCGAACAGAAACTTTTGCGCCATAAGCAACTGTAATGTTATTTTTGATGTTGTAATCATTAAATTCATTTGCTAAAATAGATTTTGATTCTAACACTTTTGTTGGATTGATGTACGAAGAAATCGTCAGAAGTGGAGATTTCTGTTTGATTTCTACTTTCTCTTTCTTTTTTTCCTCTTCTTGAAGAACTAATTCTAATGGTTTTTCTTCTAAAATTTTAGGATTAGTTTCTTTTTCAGAAACTTCATTTTTTGGATTGATTGAAGAATTATTTTGTACAAAATTATCTTTTTGAGTTGAATTCTTTTGAGATAATTCTAGTGTTTTATCTTCTTTTTGATTTGGAATTGTATTCGAAAATAAAGTTGATTCTCCAATTATATTTTCAAAATATGAACTTGAACTTTGAATTGTTTTTTGATTTGATTTAGAAGATTTTTTTACAGAAGAAACAATCTTATTATCAAAAGACTTTTCATTTGTATGTTCAATATTATTCCAATCTTTTTTGATAGATTCTTTAGAAGTCGATTTTGTTTTTACAACTTCATTAGTCGGCATATGATTAACGTTAATTGTATCATTTTGATTAAAATAATAGATAGAAATTCCCACAACTAAACATGCCGCAGTAGAACCAATCCAATAAAATAAAGGAATGATTCGTTTTTTCTTTTCTTTCTCGTCTAATTTCTCCTGAATATTTTTCCAAGCATCCAAAGGAGGAAGTTGTGGTTGCGAGAGTTTATCTTTAATATGTTGATCAAATTTGTTCATCTTCTGTGACAGTTTTTAATTGATTGAGTTTTTGTTTTAATAAATTTCGTGCTCTTGATAAGTTTGATTTTGAAGTTCCAACCGAAATGGTCAGCATTTCTGCAATTTCTTGGTGCGAATATTCTTCAAAAACGTAGAGGTTAAAAACTTGCCTATATTGTGGTGGAAGATTATGAACGGCTTCTAACAACTGTTGATAATCAAAATCTTCTTCAACTTCGTCGTCATCTTCCTGTGTGATAATGAGATTTTCGAAATCTTCAAAAGGTAAATTATTCTTCTTTTTTAGTTTTTCTAAATTAAGATTTACCATTATCCGTTTCATCCAACCTTCAAAAGATCCTTCGAATTTGAATTGATTTATTTTATTGAAGATATGAATAAAACCCTCTTGAAAAATATCTTGCGCATCTTCATAATTTTCGGCATAACGAAGACAGATCGAGAACAAAACAGGTGAAAACTCAACATAAATTTCTTCTTGAGCTTTTCTATTTTGTTCTTGACATTGCTTGATTAAAATTTCAAGAGAGTCACTATTCAAAACTTATTGGACTTTATTTTTCTTTGATATTTAACACAATTGAGTCATAAATTGGTTCAGTTGAATTTGGTTTATTTCCCGTCCAAAATCTTAATGTGTACTCACCAGCTTCTTTAGGTGTAAACTTCAAAGTTTTTGTTTCGTACGAAGTATTTTGCGTGCAGTTTCCATTACTTTGACTTGCATAAACACCAATGTTGTGTTTAAAAGTTGTACTTCCTTGTAAAGAGCTAAATTGAATAAAATTTTGACAAGAATTTGTTTTTTCGTACGTTACTCGAATATTTGTAGTTTTTCCTACTGGCTGAATAGAGTCTTCATGAACATTAATTGCCGTTGTTGCTAAAAAACCATAATTCATATAATCTGAGTCATCATTATTTAAACAACTAAATGTTGATAAACCTAAAATACCTACCAAAGCAAACATGCTTAATCTTTTCATTAATTTCATTGTATGAGTTTTAATCGTTATAAAAATAAGATATAGATTTTAGAAAAGGTTGCGTGAAAGAATAAGAAATTAATATATAGAATAAGAAAACCCCTTGAAAATCAAGAGGATTACTTTGTTAGAATAGGTGTAAACTTTAATTAAGTCAATCCTGAAACATTTTAATAATTAGATCTGAATGACATCTATAGCTTACAAGATTAAAAAAACAATAAAAGGTTGCGTCAAACTTTTACTTTTTTTTAATTATTTTTTTAAGTCCTCAGTAATTAGTGAAGCGGTTCTTTCTGAAGCGCCAATTCCACCAAGTTTATGATACAATTCTTCGTAGCTTTTCATGATTTTTTCACGTTTAGGAGAATTTAAAATTAAATCTAATTCTCGTTTGATATTTTCGTAAGTTAAATCATATTGAATTAACTCTTTCACTACTTCTTCGTCCATAATCAAGTTTACCAACGAAATAAAACGAATGTTTTTTACAACACGTTTTCCGATTTCGTACGAAATAGCATTTCCTTTGTAACAAACAACTTCTGGAACTTTCAGTAAAGCAGTTTCTAATGTTGCTGTTCCTGATGTAACCAAGGCTGCATGAGAAACTCGTAATAAATCATAGGTTCTATTCTCAACAATTTTCAAGTTGTTGCCTGCAATTTTTTTATAATTTTCGATTGGTTGAGATGGTGCACCAGCCACAACAAATTGATAATCGGGAAAATCTTTTTCCACTGAAAGCATCAAAGGTAATTTGACTTTAATTTCTTGTGTTCGGCTTCCAGGAAGTAAAGCAATAATTGGTCTTTCGTCTAAATTATGATCTTTTCTAAATTGTTGTTCATCAATTGGCGGAAGATTATTCAACGAATCTAATAATGGATTTCCGACAAAATCTACTTTGTAATTGTAACGTTGATAAAATTCTTCTTCGAACGGAAGAATCACAAACATTTTGTCGACAACTTTTTTGATTTTATGAACTCGACCAGTTTTCCAAGCCCAAATTTGTGGCGAAATATAATAGTAAATTTTAATTCCAAGACTTTTTACAAATTCAGCAATTCTGAGATTAAAACCAGGATAATCAACTAAAATAACTGCATCTGGCTGATAAGCTTCGATGTCTTTTTTAGCAACCGAAATATTTCCTAAAATCGTTCTCAAATTCATTACAACTTCAGCAAAACCCATAAACGCCAAATCTCTGTAATGTTTGACTAAAGTTCCGCCTTGCGTTTGCATCAAATCTCCTCCCCAAAATCTGAATTCAGCTTGTGGATCTTTTAATTTTAATTCTTTCATTAAGTTCGATGCGTGCAAATCGCCCGAAGCTTCACCTGCAATGATATAGTATTTCAATGGAAATCATTTTTCTTCTTACAAAGATAGGAGAAATCTATAAGTGGAGTAGATTTCAATGTTTTTTATTGCGTAAATTTACTCTTTCAAACAAAGAAAAATGTCAGACGAAATTATAAATAAAGTTGCCAATAGTAGTTTAGTAACAATTGATTTACAGGATTATTACCCTGATGGAGATCGTGTTGTTTTTGACTTGAAAGATTGGTTATATGAAGAATTGATTCTTAGAGAAAAGGATTTTAGAGAAAATCTGAAAAATCATGATTGGACACAATATCAAGATAAATATGTAGCGTTAACGTGTACTGCGGATGCGATTGTTCCGTCTTGGGCTTATTTGTTGGTCGCAACCTATTTGTCGCCAATTGCGAAACGAATTGTACATGGAAGTTTACAAGATTTGGATACGATTTTGTACACAGAAATTGTAGATCATTTGCCTTATGAAGATTATGTTGATGGAAAAATAATTGTGAAAGGTTGCTCTCACAAACCTGTACCAGAATCAGCTTATATTCAGTTGATTGAACGTTTACAACCAATTGTAAGTTCGTTAATGTTTGGTGAAGCGTGTAGCACTGTTCCGCTTTATAAAAAGAAGAAATAAAAAAATCCGCTCAACGAGCGGATTTTTTTACACATGAATAAAATCGTAATATACTTATTGATTAGTTCTGAAAACTAATTTATTATCTCCAGATTTTTCTTCGAAATAATCGATTAAAACCGCATCATTATCATTTATTGTTCCTTTTAAAATTTCTTTTGAAAGTTCATTTAATACATCTTGTTGAATAACTCGTTTCAATGGTCGTGCTCCGAATTGTGGATCGTAGCCTTTTCTTGCTAAATAATCGACAGCTTCTGGCGTAATATCTAATGTAATATCACGTTGTGCTAATTTCTTAGCAACTCCGCTTAAATAGATATTCACGATTCCAGAAATTTGATTTTCACTCAATGGACGGAACAAAATAATTTCATCAATACGATTCAAAAATTCTGGTCTAAAGTTTTGTTTCAATTCCTCAAAAACGACATCTTTTGTTTCATCATAAACTTGCGCCACATTATTTTCGTCAATATTCGAGAATTTATCCAAAATCGTATGAGAACCAAAATTCGATGTCATAATGATAATCGTATTTTTAAAGTTAACCACACGACCTTTGTTGTCTGTCAAACGTCCGTCATCCAAAACTTGTAACAAAATATTGAAAACATCTGGATGCGCTTTCTCAATTTCGTCCAACAAAATAACTGAATAAGGACGACGACGAACTGCTTCTGTTAACTGACCACCTTCGTCGTAACCAACGTAACCCGGAGGTGCCCCAACCAAGCGAGAAACTGCATGTCGCTCCTGATATTCGGACATGTCGATACGAGTCATTGCATTTTCATCATCGAATAAAAATTCAGCCAAAGCTTTTGCTAACTCAGTTTTCCCAACACCAGTCGAACCTAAGAATAAGAACGAACCAATTGGTTTTCCTTCGTCACTAAGACCTGCGCGAGAACGACGAATTGCATCAGAAACAGCCGTAATTGCTTCTTCTTGTCCAAGTACACGTTTGTGTAATTCGCTTTCTAAATTCAATAATTTTTCGCGGTCAGATTGCATCATTTTCTGAGCTGGAACTCCAGTCCATTTTGATACAACTTCTGCAATATCATCTGCATCAACAAACTCTTTTACTAGTTTGTTTTGTTTATTCTGTTCAAGATTATGTTCAGCTTCTTCTAAATTATTTTTTGCATTTACTAAATCTTCAAACTCTAATTTTGAGGCTTTTGCATAATCATAATCACGTTTTGCACGCTCAATTTCGAATTTGATATTTTCGATAGATTTTCTTAAATCTTGAACTTCATCGGCACGATTTCTTTCCGCTTCCCATTTTGAATTCAATTGATTTCTTTCGTCTTGAAGATTAGATAATTCTTCTTTCAAAAGATTCAATTTTTTCTCATCATTTTCACGTTTTATCGCTTCAATTTCTATTTCCAACTGAATAATTCTACGATCTAATTTATCTAAATCTTCTGGTTTAGAATTCATTTCCATTCTCAACTTAGAAGCCGCTTCGTCCATCAAATCGATGGCCTTATCTGGTAAAAAACGATCTGTAATATAACGTGTTGATAATTTTACAGCCGCAATAATTGCTTCGTCTTTGATTCCAATTTTATGGTGTTGCTCATATTTATCTTTGATTCCACGCAGAATAGAAATTGCAGATTCTTCATCTGGCTCTTCAACCATTACTTTCTGGAAACGACGCTCTAAAGCTTTATCTTTTTCAAAATATTTTTGATATTCATTCAAAGTTGTAGCACCAATCGAACGTAATTCGCCACGAGCCAAAGCAGGTTTTAGGATGTTTGCTGCATCCATTGCGCCTTCTCCGCCACCGCCAGCACCAACAAGCGTGTGAATCTCATCGATGAATAAAATAATTTCTCCATTCGAAGCAGTTACCTCTTTTACAACGGCTTTCAAACGCTCTTCGAACTCACCTTTGTATTTTGCACCCGCAACCAAAGCTCCCATATCCAATGAAAAAATTTGTTTATTCAAAAGATTTTCAGGAACATCTCCATTGATGATACGATGAGCTAAACCTTCTGCTATAGCAGTTTTACCAACACCTGGTTCACCAATAAGGATTGGGTTATTTTTTGTACGACGAGATAGAATTTGTAAAACACGACGAATTTCTTCGTCACGTCCAATTACAGGATCTAATTTTCCTTCTTTTGCTAAATCTGTTAAATTTTTAGCGTATTTATTTAATGAATTATATGTTCCTTCTGCGTTTTCAGAAGTTACTCTTTCTCCGTTTCTCAATTCTGTTACTAATTTTTTTGTGTTGTCGAATGTAACACCTCTATTTTTTAATAACTGACTTACAGGTGATACATTCTTGATTATACCTAATAATAAATGCTCTAATGTGATAAAATCATCGTTCATCTCTTTTGCAATTTCTTGTGCAGATTGCAAAATTTGGTTAGATGAATTGGAAAGATGATTTCCTTGTTGACCTTCAATTTTTGGATATTTATTGATTTCTAAATCCAGCTCTGGTTTCAACATATCCATTTTTACACCTTGTTTTTCTAAGATTAATGATAATACGTTTTCATCAACATCTATCATTCCGCCTAAAATATGAGCTGGTTCTATTGCTTGATTTTTTTTAGCAACTGCAATTTGCTGCGCTGCTTGAATCGCCTCACGACCCTTTATTGTAAATTGATTAAAATCCATTGGTTTTTAGTTTTTTATATTGGTTTTGTTTGTTGTACTTCATCAAAAAAAATTCCAAAGTAGAAATAAAACCTAAAAACTGACTTTTTGACTATATTGAATAAAAAAAGGAGACATTTTGACAACATCTCCTCTCGTTTAAAAATTTTTATAGTATTTAAAATAAACCTTCTACTGATAAATAGCGTTCGCCAGTATCGTAGTTGACAGTTAATATTTTTGCTTCTTTGTCTACTTCATTCAATGTTTTTGCAACTGCAGCCAGCGAAGCTCCTGTCGAAATTCCAACAAATAAACCTTCTACTTTAGCCACTTTTTTTGCAAATTCATATGCTTCTTCTTTTGTAATTTGAATAGAAGAATCAACAATTGAAGTATCTAAATTAGTTGGAATAAAGCCTGCTCCAATTCCTTGAATCGCGTGTGGACCAGGATTTCCTCCTGAAATGACAGGAGAATCGGTTGGTTCTACAGCGATAACTTTTGTTGAAGAGTTAACTTCTTTTAATGCTTTTCCAATTCCAGAAAGATGTCCGCCTGTTCCAACTCCTGTAATTAAATAATCAACTCCTTGTGGAAAATCTTCAAGGATTTCTTTTGCTGTTGTATTGTAATGGACTGTCGGATTCGAATTATTCTCAAATTGTTGCGGAACCCAAGCGCCTTCTATTGTTTCGGCTAATTCTTGTGCTTTTGCAATAGCGCCTTTCATTCCTAATTCTTTTGGAGTTAAAACAAATTCAGCACCATAAGCTTCCATAATTTTACGACGTTCAATTGACATCGATTCTGGCATTGTGATAATCATTTTGTAACCTTTTACAGCCGCAACAAATGATAAGCCAATTCCTGTATTACCCGAAGTAGGTTCTATAATTGTTCCTCCAGGTTTTAAAATTCCAGCTTTTTCAGCATCTTCAATCATTGCCAAAGCAATACGATCTTTTATTGATCCACCCGGATTTTGTTTTTCTACTTTAATATAAACGTTATGGTTAGGAAATAATTTATTCAGTTTAATAATTGGTGTATTTCCTATGGTTTCTAATACATTATTGTAAATCATTGTTGTAAGGTTTTAGATGATATAATTGATATGTTGTTCTTTTTTTTGTTTTTTTATTTGTGGTTGATTCTCTTGATAGACAACAGAATCTTCTTCTATACTTTCTGTAATCCAAACATTTCCGCCGACTACAGAATTTTTTCCAATAATTGTTGTTCCTCCCAAAATAGTTGCTCCAGCATAAATTGTGACATTATTTTCTATTGTTGGATGACGTTTTTTATTAGCCAAATTCTTCGAAACATAAAACGCTCCTAATGTTACGCCTTGGTAAATTTTCACATTATCACCAATCAATGTTGTTTCTCCAATGACAATTCCTGTACCATGATCGATATAAAAGTTTTTTCCAATTGAAGCACCAGGATGAATATCAATTCCAGTTTTAGAATGTGCATATTCGGAAAAAAAACGAGGAAGAATAGGCGTATTTAAATTGTAGAGAATATGTGCTAAACGATGAATTGCAATTGCAAAAAAACCAGGATAGGCTAAAATGATTTCAATTTCCGATTTAGATGCAGGATCATTTGCATAAAAAACAAAAATTAGTTCCTCTAATTCTTGTCTAAGTTGTGCAAATTGTTCAAAAAAATATAAACTAATTTGATTCGATTTCTCCTCAGGAACAATTTTTAACAAAATAGAATTGAATTGATTGAGTAAATCTTCTTTCTTGTACAAAGGATTTGGTTGTTGAAAAATCTCATCATAAATAATGGATTCTATCAAAGGTTCTACTTCTTGTTTTCTAAATGGTAAACTGTATTTCGTAAGCTGATTCATTCTTCAATCTATAAACTCTATAAAAATAGTAGACAAATGTATTCATTTTTTTATTCTTGAAGAAGAAATTGTCATAAAAATGACAAAAACCATAAAAATGCCTTCGTTTTTATTATTGCTATGTAAGCATAATAATACACTATTTTGACTTTTATGAATAAAATTTATAATTATTTGTTTAAAAATATTTATTGAATTAAATGATTGATAATTAATGTTATAAATGAATTTTTATGTTTAAAAGAGATTATTTTTATAAAAAATAAAGCGTAGTGTTTTATTTACACTAAAAAATAGTTATTTTAGTGAAATAAATTTTAAAGGATAAAAATATGAAAAAATCAATTTTATTCGGATTATTCTTTATGTTGACATCTTTAATGTATGCGCAATCACCAATAGGAACTTGGAAAACAATTGATGATGAGACAAAACAGGCGAAGTCTTACGTAGAGATTTTCGAGAAAGATGGAAAACTTTATGGTAAAGTCACTAAGATTTTAACGAAAGGAAAAGAAGATGCAAAATGTACAGATTGTTCAGGAGCATTAAAAAATAAACCAATTTTAGGAATGCAAATTCTTTCTGGTCTTAAAAAAGATGGAAAAGAATGGAATGGTGGAAAAATCATTGATCCTAATAGTGGAAAGGAATACAAAGCAAAAATGTCTCTTAACGGAAATGATAAATTAGACGTAAGAGGTTTTATCGGGATTTCTCTTGTAGGAAGAACGCAAACTTGGCAACGAGTTAAATAAAAATCAAAACAAAAACGAAAAGGTTACTCTGAGTAATCAAACCCACAAAATTTTACTCTATAATGACTATTTCTAAAAGAATAGTCATTATTTTTTTTACGTAAATTTGTAACTTCAAAACTAAGGTTTTGATTTTCTAAAATACATCAATGAGTTTAACTAAAAGAGCGTTCTCGTACGCAAAACCATATAGAACTTCGTTTGTTACAGCGATTATATTCAATTTACTCTATGCACTTTTCAATGTAATTGCATTGGCTTTTATGATGCCAATTTTGAGTGTTTTGTTTGGTGAAAAATCACCTGGAGTTATCGCAAAACCTATTTATTCTGGTGATTTGGGTAATCTGAAACAATTTTTTTCAGATTATTCAGCTTATTATATGAATGAGCTTTCTCAAACTCAAGGACCAGTTTATGTGTTAGCGATTTCGTGTGTGATATTTATTATTGCATTTTTATTTCGAAATATTTTCAGTTTTCTTTCAGAAACTTGTTTGGTAGACTTACGTTCGGGTGTGACACGTGATTTACGTGTTGATATTCATAACAAAATTATTGATTTGCCAGTTGCTTATTTTACTGAAAAACGAAAAGGAGATATGATTAATCGTATTTCAAGCGATGTAAACGAAGTAGAATCTAACATCTTAAATTCAATTGTAGAGATTGTTCGTTCGCCAATTATGATTATTGTTTTCGTTGTAGTATTATTTACAGTTAGCTATCAATTAACAATTTTCGCTATTTTGGTTTTTCCGATTATGGGAACAATTATTTCGTTGATTGGAAAAAGTCTGAAAAAAGCTGCTGCTCATGCGCAAGACGAATTATCTAACATTATTACTTATGTAGACGAGACACTTTCTTCGCTTAAGATTATCAAAATTTTTAACGCAGAAGATCAAGTAAAAGGTCGTTTTGATGAATCGATTAATCGTTATCGAAAATATCTTCAAAAAGTAATGAAAAAACGTGCTTTGGCTTCACCAACAAGTGAATTTTTAGGTGCTGTTACAATTGGATTAATTGTTTTTTTTGGTGGTAAATTATCGTTAGAAGGAAATGGTTTAACAGGATCACAATTTATTTTTTATATCGCAACATTTTATACATTATTAGATCCGATTAAACGTTTTTCGAAAGCATTATCAGATGTACAAAAAGGAGAAGTTTCTGCAAAGAGAATTTTTGAAGTTTTGGATGCTGATGTTTCGATAAAAGATGTTCCAGATGCTAAAGGAATTGATGCGTTTGAAGATAAAATTGAGTTTAGAAATGTCACATTTGCTTATGGAAAACATAATGTGATCGAGAATTTTAATTTAACAATTAATAAAGGAGAAACCGTTGCTTTAGTTGGGCAATCTGGTTCTGGAAAATCGACTTTGGCGAATTTAATTACTCGTTTTTGGGATGTGAAATCAGGTCAAATTTTGATTGATGGAATTGATATCAAACATATAAAATTAAATGATTATCGCTTGTTATTTGGTTTGGTTACGCAAGATTCTATTTTGTTTAATGATACAATTTTTAATAATATTTCATTAGGTGATAAATCTCCAAATTTGGAAAAAGTAGAATATGCTGCGCAAATTGCAAATGCGGAAGAGTTTATTGTAAAAATGCCAGAAAAATATCAAGAGTCAGTAGGAGAGGGAGGTAGCAAGCTTTCTGGTGGACAAAAACAACGTTTAAGTATTGCGCGTGCGGTTTATAAAAATCCACCGATTATGGTTTTGGATGAAGCAACTTCTGCTTTGGATACGAAATCTGAAAAATTGGTACAAGTTGCCTTGAATAATATGATGCAAAATCGTACTTCTTTGGTTATTGCGCACCGTTTATCAACAATTCAGAATGCGGATAAAATTGTAGTAATGGAAGCAGGTAAAATTATTGAACAAGGAAATCATCATTCACTTATTGAGAAAAAAGGTGTTTATGCCAATTTGGTAAATATGCAGAATTTTGAATAAATGAAGTATATACAAACTAAAAACTCCGCTTTTAAGCGGATTTTTTTGTTATATTTTAAATCGATTTAATTTCAAAACCTAATTGTTTCCAGTCTTCCCAAAATGTTGGATAAGATTTTTCTACGACCATTTCATTCTCAATTCGAATTGGGTAAATTTGCGACAAAGGCGCCATACACATTGCCATTCTGTGGTCGTTATATGTTGCTAAAGTAGGCGTTTTTTCAAAATTATTATAACCTTCTATCGTTAATGAATCGTTTGTAATTGTTATAATTGCTCCAAATTTTTCCAACTCATTTTTAAGTGCGATTAAACGGTCGGTTTCCTTGATTTTTAGTGTTTCTAAACCAGTTAAATGACATTTTGTTTTCAATCCCACACAAGTTGCAGCAATTGTCTGTGCAATATCTGGAGTATTGATTAAATTTAATTCGATGATAGATTTTGGTATGAAATTATCTTCATTTTTCAATGTTAAAACTCCATTTTCAAAAGTTGAAATTACACCAAAATTTTCTGCATAAATATGTTGCAAAGCTGAATCTCCTTGTAAAGAATCTTCGAAATAAGTTGAGATTTTAATTTCAGAATTCTGCGATAAAGCAATCAAACTATAATAATATGAAGCTGAACTCCAATCAGATTCTACTTGTAATGTTTGAGCTTTGATGTTTTCAGTAAAAGGAATTTTGATTGTATTTCCTTCGAAAATTGCATTAATTCCAACTTTATTCAATAATTGAATTGTCATTTGAATATAAGGAATAGAAATAATTTTTCCATCCAAATTAATCGTTAATCCATTTTCTAATTTCGTTCCAATCAAACATAAAGCAGAGATATATTGAGAACTAATGTTAGAAGGGATTGTAATAGAATCTTTCGTTATTTTTTTTCCAACAATCGATAAAGGTGGATAACCTTCGTTTTCTTGATACGAAATTTCTGCACCCAGCTCATTCAAGGCATCAACCAAAACTTTTATTGGACGTTGTTTCATTCTTTCAGAACCTGTCAACGTTATTTTTCGTCCATCTTGAATAGAAAAATAAGCCGTTAAAAATCGCATGGCAGTTCCCGCGTGGTGAATATCAACTAAATCACTTTTGTTCGCTAACGCTTTTTGCATTAATTGAGAATCTTCTGAATTTGAAACATTTTCTAATGTCAAAACATTCTCAAATAATTGACTTAATAACAACAAACGATTGCTTTCGCTTTTAGAACCTGTGATGGCTAATTGATTGTTTATCGGAGATTTTAGAGCAGAAATTTCAATCATATTTATTTTAATTTATCATTATTTTGATGACGATCGTGGTCACGTTTTGTTTTATAATCTAATTTTTTGTAAAAAGCTGATTCTAAATCAACACCTGTTTGATTTGCCAAACAAAGCGCTACAAAAATAACATCTGCCAATTCTTCGCCAAGATCTTTGTTTTTATCAGATTCTTTCTCCGATTGTTCACCGTAACGACGCGCAATAATACGTGCAACTTCTCCTACCTCTTCAGTTAATTGTGCCATATTTGTTAATTCGTTAAAATAACGAACACCATGTTCTTTTATCCAATTATCAACGTCTGTTTGTGCTTGTTTAAGGCTCATCTTATTTTAAATTTTAAAAGTTAAAGGTACAAAAATAAAAAGCCAACTCGTATTTGGAGTTGGCTTTATTCGATGTTTAGAATATTTTTTATTGTTTTACCAAAATCACTTGCTGACTTTCTGCATTAATAATATTTGTTAAAAATTCTTTCAATGGTTTATAGTATTGTGCAGGTAAAATACTGTATGGAATAACTTTTTGGGCTTGAGCGATAATAAAACCATCTTTTTCAATTACTTTATATGCATATCCACCAGCTTGATCGGGCATTGTAAATTGCTTTTCAGTTGGTAAAGATTCGACTTTGTAACCTTCTGGAATTTTAATTTTAACTGTATTTGTATTCGTAGTTGGTGCACCAAACTCAATATTGTAATTACGTTGATCTAGATTTAAATTATGTTTTGTATTCGCAACAAATAAAAATGGATTGAATAATATTTTATTTCCAGCCACATCTACTTTTACATCATCAAATTTGAATTGATGACGAATTACATTTTGTTTGTTATCTTGTGTTTTAAATTCTGAAATTTCAAAATTATAATCTTCTACAAATTCTTTTTCGAACGCTTTTGGATCATCTGCGATTTCACTTTTATCAAACATATAAAAATAATTATCGCGAACATTCGAAAAAATTCCAGTTAATGTTCCGTCTGCTTTTAAATCTGCCGTAATTGATATTTTATCATTGGTCATAACCGAATTACGAAGAGGAACTTCTTTTATTCCTTTGTCATTTACCATAAATCCACGATCGTTAATTGCTCGAATTGGTAATAAATTAATTTGAGCATTTTTATCAGTTGCATCCATTAAATAAAATTCATTATCTATTGTTGCTCCAACAATTACATAATTCAATTTGCTACGTGAAGGAAACGAATAATTGATTAAACCATTTTGCAACGTACTCAAAACAATTGGATTTGCGTCTAATCCGGCTTTACGCAACATAGCTGTTAACATAAGATTGATATCCGCTGAATTTCCAGATTTTTCGTTAAATGCTTTTCGGATTCCTTTATCTGTATATTGACCTAAATAATCATTCCAAGCCATGTTGTTTTTTACATAATTGTAAATTGCTTGAGCTTTTTCAATATTTGTAGATTTTCCAACAATTGTAGCGTTTACAGTTTCATCTAAAAAATTATTCCCATTTAATTGTCGACCAAACTCTTCATGATCCATCAAATCTTTACCAATACGTTCCCATGTTGTAGAAAAATTTTCTGAAGTTCTACCAGGAGCAACAAAAGAAGCCAACTCAAACTGAATACTTGCTAGCATATTTCTTGGATTAAGCACATAAGCTTCGCGAGAATAAGAAGGTAAATTAGTTAATGAATAGGTTTGCGTGTCAATTTTTAATTTGTGGTTACTTGATGTCGCGCCTTGATTTCCCATATTTCCCCCAAAAGATGAAACACCTCTGTTTCCAAAAGAAGTAGTTGAAAAAGTATCATCTTTAGAATTTTTTGTTAATTTTGGAGCAAATGCACCTCTCAAATCTTGTTGATAATTAAAATGTTCTTGATTTTGCATCGTCAAATTACTCGCAACTACAGGAATTGATTGTTGAAAATACCAGGTATCCGTACTTCCATAAAATGGAGAAATAATTTCGTACGTATATTCTAAGATTGATCCATTTTTTACATTTGGAAAAGTAAACGTTTGTTTATCCATAAAACGATGAACTTTATCTAAAAAAATATCTTTTTTCTCGACTTTTTGTTCAACAATTTTTCCGTTTTCAAGGTTATAAGTAACCGCTTTTAAAGTAATCAATTTATCTTGATCTGATCCTGAGCTTTTGTAAAGAGGAATTTCTATTTTTAAAACATCATCAGGTGTTTTATCCTTATCAAAAACAATTACTCTATAAAAAACTTTTTTTGTTTGCTCAACACCGCCTTGATTGGTATTAAAACTAACTTTATAATTTCCGTCAGCATATAAAACTTCTGCTGGAGCATCAGCTTGAATTGTACTTTTTGTTTTCTCGAAATCTTGTTTAGATAGTTTTCCAAATTTTACATCTTGTGCAAAACTCGAAACAGTTGCAACTGTCGCAACAATCGTAAATATTGTTTTCATATTAGTGTTATAATTTTTCTAAAAGTAGTTTTGTGTTGTCGTAACCCGAAATTTGTCTTCTAAATTCTACATATTCGTTGTATTTTTCTTTCGAAAAAGTTCCAGAAAATTGTTTGTAAATACGTTTTATTTCGAATGCATTATTTTCTTTCGGATTGATTTCTAATTGATATTCTCCAAAAGCAGATTTCACGGTTATAGCATCAAATTTTTGTGGTAATTTATAACCAGAAGGAAGTGTCAATGTATACGAAACTTCGTCAACATATCCTGTCTCGATGTTGAAATCAAACTTTCTATCTTTCATTTTTTTGACAGAAGTCTCTTCTTTATTCACTGGAATAATATTCAGAATGATGTTATTTCCTTGAATTTTAGCATAATTTGGTGCTGAAAACTCGAAATTTGAAGTAAAAACAGCATTTTTCCAATCATTATTAAATTCTTTCTTTTTGAATGATATTCCTTGTAAGTAAGAAAATCGATTTTTTAAACGAACATCAAGATCTTTTTCGCTTAATTGATTAAATCTTGCAAAATTCTCATAAATCAAACCTTTGGAAGTTTCAGAAAAATCAAAATTTAATGTTCCATCTGCTAAAAGTGTTGCATTTCCATTGACGAATAATTGATTATCTTCTGTTTTGAATTGTTGCGAAGGAATAATTTTTCCGCCTTTTTCATCAACAATTAATACTTTTCTATTTCCTGCAAAATCACCTAAATAATTATAAGGAGCTGTTTGACTTGTTGCTTCTAACCAAATATCTTTTCCATTTAGAGGTATATAAACAATCATGTGATTTCCTTGTTGATACATCATTTGTTCATCAATATCAATTGGATTTCCAGCAAATAATATGGTGTGATACGATTTGATATTCACTGCATCTAACATTCCAATCATATAATTAGATAAGGCTTTGCAATCGCCATAACTTTTGCTCTCAACATAAGAATTTGGAAAAGGCGAAAGTCCTCCAATTCCCAGTTGTACGCCAATATATCGAACTTTATTTTGCAAATATTTGTACAAAATCTGAACTTTTTCTTCATCCGACTTTGCTTCTTTTACCATATTTTGAAAAACAGATTTTTGAGCTGGAGTAAAATCTAATTTTGTACGAATTAAATTATCAAAAGTCCATTTTCCGTAATCATTCCAATTGTCAAAATTTCCTTTAACACCATCGATATTGATTTGATTTGAAGCTAAAATAGCGCGAGGAAATATTTTTTGACTTCCAACCATTTGATCTTCTTCATTAAATGCCAAAACATTGTTTAATGAATAGCTCAAATTATTGTTATCTCCTGTTTTTGCAATGTCAAAACCTTTAAAATTATCTTCTTTCAATCGAATAGTTGAAGATGTTTTATTTACAAATTGATAAGACGATTTTTCGATTGATAAATTCGCTGCTCGTATAGGTGACCAACGCGGAATCCAAAGTGTATTTTTGTTCGTTGTAACAATTTTATAATGTATCGTGTAAGGATAATTTGTTGGTGTGTAATTCAAATATTTTATACGATCATCCGTGTACATTTGTCCACCTGTTACATAACTTTGGTCACCAAAATCTTTGGTCTTGAATTTTTTAATTTCTTTTCCATTTGCATCATACAAAGTTGCCTCGAATAAGTCAATTTTTGTATTTGCATCATAATTCGCTTGCGCACCAACATAATTATCGCCCGCTTTACTCAAAACCGTTACGACAACGTCTTCCGTATATTTTAATTCATCAACTTTTAGAAGTTCTATTTTTTCTTCATTTTTTCGTACAACAGCATAAGCATCTTTTATCAAATCGGCTGGAATTTGATCGACTGCATAGTTTTGCGCAAAAGAAAATGAACTAATAAAAAAAGTTGAAAAAAGTAGAGTTTGTTTCATTCAATATCTGTTAATCAAGTTATTCTTTATTTTTTGAATCGATAAAAATAGTTACAGGACCATCATTCAATAATTCGACTTTCATATCTGCACCAAAAATTCCTCTTTGTACAGGCTTGAAATTTGATTCTAAAACGTTCAAAAATGTTTCATATTGTACGTTTGCTATGTCCGGTTTTGACGCTTTGATATATGACGGACGATTTCCTTTTTTCGTAGACGCATGCAACGTAAATTGAGACACAACCAAAATATCTCCATTTGTTTGCTGTACATCCAAATTCATCACATCATTTTCATCATTGAAAATTCGGAGTTTAATTATTTTTTTCGAAATCCATTCAAAATCTTCCTTCGTATCATCAGGTTCAAAACCAACCAAGGCCAAAATTCCGCTTTCAATTTTTCCTGTTATTTCTCCATCTACCATTACAGAAGCATGTTGCACACGCTGTAAAATCACTCGCATAATTCTTGTTTTATTGATTTAAAATCGATTTGAATTTAAGAAATTATTAACAAATAAAAAAACGTTACAACTCATCTTTTAAATGTGTTATAACGTTTGTTGTAATTTAAGTTTAGAAAGCAATCGCTATAGGTTTAAGTTAGTTGGTTAAAATAGATTTCCTCATCTGCAATTATCGCATAATATAACTCATAGAGCTTTGACATTTTTTTTGCATTGATGATTTCTTGTTCTATATTTTTTATTCTGTTTTCTTTATTTTCAGAATTATCAAATTCAGCAATCCACAATTTATTTGGATTTAATGGTTTCCAATTTAAATCTTCTAAATGCAATAAAAATCTTTCTTTTTGTTCCTTTGTACATTCCTCAAAATCTAAAGCGATTTTTACGGATAAATTGCTCATTCAATTAATTTTAACAAAAATAAAATGAGAAATTGAATTATTTTTACGTGAAACCGTAATTTGAGAAAATAAAAAAGCCATTTCATAAGAAACGGCTTTTTTATTATTTTTCGGTATAAATATCTTCTTCTAAAAAAGTGAGATAATTTTCGTAGCGAGAAACTGCGATTTCACCAATTTCTACTGCATAACGTACAGCACATTTTGGCTCGTTAACGTGAATACAATTATCAAATTTACAATTGTGTTTCAGTTCTAAAATTTCAGGAAAATAACCTTGTAATTCGGTTTTGTCGATATGAACCAAACCAAATTCTTTAATTCCAGGCGTATCGATAATAAAACCTCCAAAAGGCCATTCGTACATCTGTGCAAAAGTTGTGGTATGTTGTCCTTTGCTATTAAAATCAGAAACTTCGTGCGTTTTTAAGTTTAAATCAGGATTTAAAGTATTCAACAACGTTGATTTTCCAACGCCAGAATGTCCCGAAACCAAACTTACTTTATCTTTCATTCGATCTTTTACAAGATCTAAATTTAGACCAGTTTCAGCCGAAATATCTAGACTTTCGTAACCGATAGAATTGTAAATTGATTTATAAATTTCTAACTCAGCCATTTCATTTTCTGTGTACGAATCCATTTTGTTGAATAAAATTACAACAGGAATATGATAAGCTTCGGCAGTAATCAAAAAACGGTCAATAAAACCAAACGAAGTTTTGGGATTAGAAAGCGTTACAACCAAAAAAGCAACGTCAATGTTAGATGCAATAATGTGCGTTTTTTTGGATAGATTAACAGATTTTCGAATGATGTAATTTTTGCGATCATGAATTTTTGTAATGACAGCAATATCATCTTTGTCAATCTCAAACTCAACCTCATCTCCAACAGCAATTGGATTGGTATGTTTGATATTGGCTATTCTAAATTTTCCCCTAATTCTTGCCTGATAGGTTATACCATCTTCGGTTAAAAGATGATACCAACTACCAGTAGATTTTATGACAATTCCTTTCAATATTGTTTAAATTTTTTCTTCTTTTTTTACCATAATTTGGTTTTGTTGCGCAACAGATTCTTGGTGAATTGCTTGCAATAATTTGTCAACAAAATCTTCAGATAAACCTAAAGAAACTCCTGCTTTTACAGAATTATCTTTGATTTGTTTCCAACGATCTGGCTGAAAAACTGCCACATTATGTTCTTTTTTCAATTCTCCGATAGAGTTTGCAACTTTCATACGTTGAGCAATTGCATCTAAAATAGAGTTATCTAATTCATCAATTTGATGACGTAAATTTTGAATTCCAGTTTTGTAAATTGCATCTGGATCATCAGAAACACGAATTTCTAAATCTTTTAAGATTTCTAATAAACGAGCTGGTGTTACTTGTTGCGCTGCATCAGACCAAGCTTCATCAGGATTGTTATGCGTTTCGATCATCAATCCATTGTATTCGAAGTTGAAGGCTTGTTGCGCAACATCGAACAATCCTGTTCTGTTTCCGCAAATATGTGATGGATCACAAATAATTGGCACATTTGGCAATTTATTTTTGAAATCTAATGCAATTTGCCATTGTGGGTCGTTACGGTATTTCGTCTTTTTGTACGTTGAGAAACCACGGTGAATAGCACCTAAGTTTTTGATTCCTTGACCTTCTAAACGCTCCAAAGCACCAATCCATAAATCTAAATCTGGATTTACAGGATTTTTAACCAAAACAGTTTTATCTGTATCACGTAAAGCTTCTGCAATTTCTTGTACAGTAAAAGGGTTTACTGTAGAACGAGCTCCAATCCATAAAACGTCAACATCATATTCTAACGCTAATTTTGCGTGATTTGCATTGGCGATTTCAGTTGCGATTTTCATTCCGAATTCGTCTTTTACTTTTTTCAACCAGTTTAACCCGATTGCTCCAACTCCTTCAAAACAGTTTGGTTTAGTACGAGGTTTCCAAATTCCCGCACGGAAAACTTGCACATAATCTTTGTCCAAATCTTCGGCGATTGTCATCATTTGTTTTTCACTTTCTGCACTACAAGGTCCAGCGATGATCATTGGTTTGTCGTATTCTTTTATCCAGTTATTGTTTTCCATAACATTTACAAATTTAAGGTTTAATATTTATTTTATTTGAGAGTAATTATTTATTTAATATTCGACGTATGTCGTTTGTGTTTTTTAAATATTGATGAATATCTTCTGCATCTTTTTCTTCGATCATTTTTCTGATTTTAGAAATTTGTGTTTGATAAGCATCAATAGCATTGAGTAAATTTTCTCGATTCTGAATCAAAATTGGCGTCCACATATCTGGTGAACTTTTTGCCAAACGAACTGTAGATTCGAAACCAGATCCAGCCATATCAAAAATTGCATCTTCATTCTTTTCTTCTTCCAAAACTGTTTGTCCTAAAGCGAAAGATGTAATATGTGAAAGATGAGAAACGTACGCAATGTGCGCATCATGCGCATCCGAAGTCATTGTTTTGACATTCATCCAAAGCGATTGATAAATTTTTCTCACTTTTTTTACTGCTTCTTTTTCGCTTTGTTCAACATCACACAAAATCGCAACTTTGTTTAAAAACAATTCAGGAAAAGCTGCTTTTGGCCCAGAATTTTCCGTTCCTGCGATTGGATGTGTAGCAACAAATTGTTTTCTTTTGAGGTGATTTGCTACTTTTTTACAAATTCCAGCTTTTGTCGATCCCATGTCCATTACAATTGTTTTATCATTAATTTGATCTAAAATTTCTGGTAAAACATTTTGAATTGAATTAATTGGAACTGCAATTACCACTAAATCTGATTGAGAAAGCGCTTCATTCAAAGGAGCAATTTCATCTACAATTCCTAATTCTAAAGCTTGTATTTGATGTTCAATATTTTGATCAACACCGATTATTTTTTCGGCAACACCAACTTTTTTTAACGCTAAAGCAAAAGAACCTCCGATTAATCCTAAACCGATTACTGAAATTGTTTTCATGCTTCTAATCTTTTCTTTACTTCAATCAACTTCTCGACGGGTGCGCAAAGTGAGAATCGAATAAATCCTTCACCATTACTTCCGAAAATACTTCCTGGCGTGATAAATACTTTTTTATCGTATAAAATTTCATCAATAAATTCTTTATCATCTTTTCCTTCTGGAAGCTTCGCCCAAATAAACATTCCTGCTGCATTGGGATTATATTTTACATTTAAGAGATCAGCGATTTCCCAAATAATTTTTCGTCTTTCTGCGTAAACTTTTGTCAACTCATCGTACCAAGAATCATCAACTAAAAGAGCTTTTGTAGCGGCTTTTTGTATAGCAAAATTCATTCCCGAATCCATATTTGACTTTACTTTTAGAATAGAATTAATAAAACTTTCTTTTCCAATCACCATTCCTACTCGCCAACCTGCAATGTTAAAGGTTTTGCTTAATGAATTCAGTTCGATACAAACATCTTTTGCACCTTCAATTCCTAAGATGCTTGTCGGTTCATCGTTCAAAATAAAACTATACGGATTATCATTTACGATTAAGATATTGTGACGAGTTGCAAACTCTACTAATTTTCTAAGAACGTCTTTTGGGGCTTTGGCTCCGGTTGGCATATGTGGATAATTGAGCCACATAATTTTTGGTTTTTGCTCGGCTAATTTTTCTAACTGATCAAAATCTGGAAGCCAATCATTTTCATTTTTCAAATCGTAGAATAAAGGTTCTGCTTGCACTAATTCTGTAACAGATGAATAAGTTGGATATCCAGGATTTGGAATTAAAACTTTATCACCTTCATTCAAAAATGCCATCGAAATGTGCATAATTCCTTCTTTAGAGCCCATAAGTGGCAAAATTTCTGTTGAAGGATTGGCGTCTACATCAAATTTGTTTTTGTAAAAACTTGCCATTGCTTCGCGCATTTCTGGAATTCCGCGATAACTTTGATAGCCATTGATTCCGTTTCGTGAACTTTTGATTAATTCCTCGATCACATCTGGATGAGGTTGTAAATCTGGACTTCCAATTCCTAATGAAATGATTGGAATGTCGGTTTTCATGTTCGCTATTTCTTGTAATTTTTTCGAGAAATAATATTCTTGAACACTTTGTAATCGTTGGGCTTCTGCTATCATTTTTTCCCCAGTTTATATTCGCCTAATATTTCTAAATCCGTTAACTTTCTTGCAATTTTTCCAAGCAATTCATAATATTGTTCTTTTTGCTCGAACGTAATGTCAATATGGAAAGAGTATTCCCAAGGTTTTTCAATAATCGGAACAGATTGTATTTTGTCCATATTTATTCCACATTCTGCAATTTGATTTAATACATCTACTAAAGCACCAGCTTTATGTGGAACAGAAAAACGCATCGAAACTTTATTGAAATCTTCGTAATCGTTGTGCTCGCGTTGCAATACAAAAAAGCGAGTAAAATTATCTTGAAACGTCTGAATACTTGAAGCTAAAATGTCTAATCCATATACTTCTGCCGCTTTTCTTGAGGCAATTGCAGCAACATCATTCAAATCTTGCTCAATAATATCTTTGGCTGTTAATGCAGTGTCGATATCATTTACAACGCGCCATGTTGGATGTTTTTCAAGGAACTTATCACATTGTAACAATGCCATTTGGTGCGAACGAACTTCTTTTATATCATCTAAAGTTTGTCCTTTTTTTACCATCAATTGATGTTGAATTGATAAATAAATTTCTCCAACAACTTTCAAATTATATTTCGTTAGCAATGCATAGTTTGGTAAAATTGCCCCAGCAATTGTGTTTTCAATTGCCATGATTGCTTTTTCAACTTTTCCCTTTGCAAGCGACTTTGCTAAAGTTTTGAATGTGTCGCATTCTACAATTTCGATGTCATTTCCTAAATAATTATTGGCAGCTTCGTGATGATATGAACCAATGTAACCTTGTATTGCAACTCTTTCTTTCATTTTTTTCCACAAAAAAAGTCCCACAAATTGCGGGACTTTATATTATCTTATTATGAATGTTAACAATCAATTTTGACAACGCAGTCCCTGCTCTCCTGGATAATATCCAAAAAAGTAAAAAAAGAATGCGTTAAAATAATTGAATGTTGCCATTTCGTTTTTCTAATTGTTCTACAAATCTAAAAAATAATTTTTCAGTTATCCAAATCTTTTTTGCTAATTTTATCGAAAATTTTTCATCAAATGGGAATAATCATTACAGATTTAGTAAAAAAATACGGTGAACAGATGGCTTTAGACAAAGTTTCGTTTTCTATCAATAATGGCGAAGTTGTTGGCTTACTTGGACCAAATGGAGCAGGAAAATCGACATTGATGAAAAGCATTACCAATGCAATAAATGCAGATTCTGGTGAAATTTCTGTGAATGATTTTAATGTTTCGACGCAGCCAATTGAATCGAAAAAGTTGATTGGATTTTTGCAAGAAAATAATCCATTGTACATGGATATGTATGTAAAAGAGTATTTGGAATTTGTCACAAATATTCGAAATGTGCCTAAATCAAAAATTGATGAAGTCATCGAAAAAGTAGGTTTATTACCAGAAAAACATAAGAAAATTCATCAATTATCAAAAGGATATAAACAACGTGTTGGATTGGCGCAAGCGATTATCTCGAGCCCAGAAATTTTGATTTTAGATGAACCTACAAATGGTTTGGATCCAAATCAAATTATTGAAATTAGAGAAGTAATTAAAGAGATTGGAAAGGAAAAAACAGTGATTCTTTCTACACATATTATGCAAGAAGTAGAAGCGCTTTGTTCGCGTGTAATCCTATTGAATAAAGGAAAAATTGTGGCAGATCAACCGATAGAAGAGTTTAAAGGACAATATAAAAACTTGGAAGAAGCTTTTCATGTTTTAACGCAATAAAAAAATCCGCTCATTGAGCGGATTTTTTTATGAATTATTTCTTTTTCAAGATAAAAACTTCTTTGATTTTTTCCGGATCAACTTTGTCGTTTTTCGATGTTTTTTCAAGTTTTGAAATCAAATGATTTACTTCTTCTTCAGAAGCTGGACCACCAAGATTTTCTCCATTTACGCGAGAATCTTCTAGAACTTTTCCGTTCGAATCTAGAATTACCCAAAAAGGTAAACCTTGATTTTTTCCACCTAATTTCTCATTGACAGCATCTCCGCCTGGCGTTTCTAAATTTTTCTTTTCTGCACGTTCTTGCACGGTAATAAATGTTTTGACATAATTCGCATCAAAATATGGTTTCACAGCTGGATCGTCCATATTTTTTTCCATCTTTTTACACCATCCGCACCAAGAAGCATGAAAAATTAAAAAGACATTTTTATTTTCAACCTTCGCTTGGTTTTGAGCTTTTGTTAATATTTCTGTTGCTGTTTGCGCGTTTACGATTCCTGCGAAAGCAATCATAAAACTTACGATTAAGGCTTTTAATTTCATTGTAATAAGTATTTAAGTAAATGTAAATAAATAATTGTATTTTCAATAAAAAATTAACACTTATGAAACATTTTTTAGGATTTATCTTTTTGCTATTTCTTGTGAGTTGCGCATCCAATAATATAAAAACAATTGAAGGAAAATGGAAACAAGATTTTTTGGATTATAAATCGAAAGTGGTAGAAGTTCCTTTGTCGAAAAGTGATGCGATTATGGATGTTTCAAGAAATAAATCAAAATTAAAAATAGAATTTGATTTTCATGACGATTATGAAAAAGATGTGACAGATTCTGTTGTGTTTAATTTTCCTCAACTCAAATTCAGAAAAATAAATCTTGATAAAACTTCTAATTATTATGATTTAACTTATAATGCGACTTGCGATTGTTTTTATGGTGAAATGAAATCATATTCTGGAAATGTATTAAATATAAAATTGAACAGAGTTTCTTCGGTTAAATAAATTTAATGGAAATCATTATCTTTGCACAAAATTATTAGAACATCGTTCTAATATTCAATCATTAAAAAAAGAGACAACATATATGAAATGTGGAATTGTTGGATTGCCTAATGTTGGTAAATCTACTTTATTTAACTGTTTGTCGAATGCAAAAGCGCAATCGGCGAATTATCCTTTCTGTACAATTGAACCAAATGTAGGAACAGTTTCTGTACCAGATACTCGTCTAAATCAGTTAGAAGCAATTGTAAATCCAGAGCGCGTTGTGCCTGCGGTTGTAGAAATTGTAGATATTGCTGGTTTAGTAAAAGGAGCAAGTAAGGGAGAAGGTTTAGGAAATCAATTTTTAGGAAATATCCGCGAGTGTAATGCAATTATTCACGTTTTACGTTGTTTCGAAAACGAAAATATTACACATGTTGATGGTTCTATTAATCCATTGCGTGATAAAGAAACAATTGATATTGAGTTGCAATTGAAAGATTTGGATACAGTTACAAAACGTATCGATAAATCTAAAAAAGCAGCAAAAGCAGGAAATAAAGACGAACAAAAAGTTGTAGAAGTTTTAACAGCTGTAATCGCTCATTTAGAAGAGTTGAAAAATGTTCGTGAAATGGATTTGGACGAAAAAGAGCAAGAAATTGTAGATTCGTTACAATTGATTACTTCTAAACCAGTTTTGTACTTATGTAATGTAGACGAGTCTGCTGCAAAAGACGGAAACGAATGGGTAGAAAAAGTGAAAGAAGCTGTAAAAGATGAACACGCAGAAGTGTTAATTTTAGCGGCACAAATAGAAGCTGATATCAACGAGTTAGAAACGTTTGATGAGCGTCAAATTTTCTTGGAAGAATTAGGATTAGAAGAGCCAGGAGTTAATCGTTTGATTCGTTCTGCTTATACATTGTTAGATTTAGAGACATATTTCACAGCAGGTGTAAAAGAAGTTCGTGCTTGGACAATCAAAAAAGGTTCTACAGGACCACAAGCGGCTGGAGTTATTCATACCGATTTCGAGAAAGGATTTATTCGTGCAGAGGTAATCAAATTTGAGGATTTTATTACATACGGATCAGAATCTAAATGTCGTGAAGCAGGAAAATTAAACGTAGAAGGAAAAGCGTACATCGTACAAGATGGTGATATTATGCATTTCTTGTTTAATGTTTAAGATTTAAATTATATCTATATAAAAAGCTCAATCGAAAGATTGAGCTTTTATTTTTCTACAAACTTTTCAAATTTTCTAAAGCCATTAAAAGTGTTTCATCCTTTTTAGCAAAACAAAATCGGATTACTTTGTTATCTGTTTTATCATGGTAAAATGCTGAAATTGGTATTGTCGCAACTTTATTTTTGATGGTTAACTGTTTTGCAAACTCATCATCAGATAAATCACTTATTTTAGCATAATTTGCACTTACAAAATAAGTTCCTTCGCAAGGCAAAACTTCAAAATTTGTTGAAGCTAAACCTTTAACAAATAAATCTCTTTTTTGTTGAAAAAAATCATTCAAATGCAAGTAATGATCAGGTTTTTCTAAATAATCTGCAATTGCATATTGTGATGGTGTATGCGTAGAAAAAGTATTGAATTGGTGACATTTTCTAAACTCTTTCATCAATTCTTTTTCGGCTAAAATATAACCGATTTTCCAACCAGTTATGTGAAATAATTTTCCGAAAGAACCTACGATGAAAATCTTGTCTTTTACTGATTTTAATTTTGCAAAACTTTGATGCGATTTTCCATCAAATGTAATGTGCTCATAAACTTCATCTGCAAGCAAATAACAATTTGAATCTTTTAGGATTTGTTCAAATTGTTTTAAATCATTTTCGGATAAAATTTTTCCAGTTGGATTATTCGGATTATTAACGATAATCAATTTCGTTTTATCATTAATTTTTTTCTTCAATTCTTCAAAATCGATAGAATATTCAGGATATTTTAGCTGAATTGGAACAATTTTTCCTCCAAATAATTCAACCGTTGGTTGATATAAATCGTAAGCAGGTTCAAAAATAATTACTTCATCATTTGGATGAATTAATGTAGAAACAACATTAAAAATCGCTTGACTTGCACCACTCGTAATGTTAATTTCATTCTGAAAATCGTAATCAGATTGATAAAGATTAGAATATTTTTCTGAAAGTAATACACGCAATTTTTCGACGCCAGTCATTGGCGCGTACTGATTGTAATTTTGTGTTGAATAATAATTTAAACGACTAATTAATTCAGAATCTGCATTAAAGTCAGGAAAACCTTGCGCTAAATTAATCGCTTGATGTTCATTTGCCAATTGACTCATTACCGAAAAAATGGTTGTCGAAACATTGGGTAGTTTAGATTTTATCATATTGGTAAATTAGGTCGTTTTTGCTCAAAATCAAAACAATGAACCTTAATATTTTTAGGAAATTTTTTCTTATTTTTGTAAAACTCGTTTAACACTCAACAACTCAAATGTCAGAATTAGATCAACAAGTAAATTATACGGAAGACAATATCAAAACCCTTGATTGGCGCGAACATATTCGCATGCGACCTGGGATGTATATTGGGAAGCTGGGAGATGGTTCGTCTCAAGATGATGGAATTTATATTTTGTTGAAGGAGATTGTAGATAACTGTATCGATGAATTTGTGATGGGTGCAGGAAAAACAATCGAAATTAATCTGCGCGAAGATGAGGTAACGGTTCGTGATTATGGACGTGGAATTCCGCTTGGAAAAATGGTTGACGCCGTTTCTAAGATGAATACAGGTGGTAAATATGATTCACAAGCTTTCAAAAAATCGGTTGGTTTAAATGGTGTTGGTACAAAAGCTGTAAATGCGTTGTCAACATCGTTTCGAGTGCAATCTATTCGAGATGGAAAAACACGTATTGCAGAGTTTGAGCAAGGGATTTTAGCAAATCAAGAAGATGAAAAAGAAACATCTTTACGAAAAGGAACTAAAATTACATTTATCCCAGATAAATCGATTTTCTTGAATTTTAAATTCAGAAAAGAATATGTAGACAAAATGTTGAAAAACTATGTTTACTTAAATCCAGGATTGAAAATTATTTTCAATGGAGAAGAATTCTTTTCGAAAGACGGATTGAAAGATTTATTGAATGATAATATCGAGGAAGAAACAATTTATGATATCATCCATTTGAAAGGAGAAGATATCGAAATTGCGATGACGCACAGCTCGAAATCATATTCGGAAACGTATTATTCTTTTGTGAATGGTCAAAATACAACGCAAGGAGGAACACATTTAACAGCTTTTAAAGAGGCTGTTGTGAAAACTGTTCGCGAATTTTATAATAAAAATTATGATCCTGCGGATATTAGAAAATCAATTATTGGAGCAATTTCGATCAAAGTAATTGAGCCAGTTTTTGAATCGCAAACAAAAACTAAACTTGGTTCGAATGAAATTGGACCAGGAATGACAACGGTTCGCACGTTTGTAAATGATTTTATCAAAACGAATCTTGACAACTTTTTACATAAAAATACAGAAGTTGCGCAAGCATTAGAACGCAAGATTAAACAATCAGAAACGGAACGAAAAGAGCTTTCTGGAATTCGAAAATTAGCGCGTGATCGCGCCAAAAAAGTTAGTTTACATAACAAGAAATTGCGCGATTGTCGTCAACATTATAATGATCCGAAAGCTGAATTACGTTTAGATACAACTATTTTTATTACCGAGGGAGATTCGGCAAGTGGATCGATTACCAAAAGTAGAAGTGTAGAAACGCAAGCGGTTTTTAGTTTGAGAGGAAAACCGTTGAATTCATACGGTTTGACAAAGAAAATTGTTTATGAAAACGAAGAATTTAATCTTTTACAAGCGGCATTAAACATCGAAGAAGGATTAGAAGATTTACGTTACAATAATGTTGTAATTGCAACTGATGCTGACGTCGATGGAATGCACATTCGTTTGTTGATTATTACATTTTTCTTACAATTTTTCCCAGAATTGATCAAAGAGGGACATTTGTATATTTTGCAAACACCACTTTTTCGTGTGAGAAACAAGAAGGAAACACGTTATTGTTATTCTGAACCAGAACGTATAAAAGCGTTGGAAGAAGTTAAAAATCCAGAGATTACACGATTCAAAGGATTAGGTGAAATTTCGCCAGATGAGTTCAAACATTTTATCGGAAAAGATATTCGTTTAGAACCAGTAATGATTGGAAAAGATCAAACCATCGAAAGTCTTTTAGAATTTTACATGGGAAAAAATACACCAACAAGACAAGAATTTATTATTAACAATTTGGCTGTAGAAGCTATTAAAAATTAGAATATTATATAAAAAACTTACTTTCTATCTAACCTAAACACCTATTTTATAAATATGAAGAAGAATAATAAAAATGTGATACAGCTCTTTAAAATGCTAAATTTCACCATCGTTATTTTAATCATTCTAAACCTTATTATGTATGCTGGTATTTTACCTTACAAGTATCACATAATACCACCTTATGTTGTTGCAATTTTTATAGCGTTGTTTATTTATGTAAGCTATAAAAGTGGAAATCAATTTTTTGCGATAGACACAAAAGGTGAAACCATAACTTTTGAAACGAAGAATGTTGGATTTTTATCCTTCTTAGATTCAAAAACGAACAAAATCGATTTACCGAAGTATAAATTGATCAAATACGATTTTCAGAAAGGAATTCTTTCAAAAAACGTTGTCTTTTATATTAACAGTAAAAAGAATCCTACCAATTTAACAAAAGTCAAATTTCGTTTAGCATTCATTTCTAACCGAAATATTAATATTATTTTGACTGAATTAGACAAAATTGTGGAGTCTAATTGTATGGTCAAAAACAATGTAGAAGTAGCTATTTAACATGATGCAAGACAATCAAGAGAGCATCAAGAAGGTTTCTGGTATGTACCAAGAATGGTTTCTTGACTATGCCTCTTATGTAATTTTAGAACGAGCAATTCCATCTATTTATGATGGGTTGAAACCAGTTCAGCGTAGAATTTTACATTCAATGCGCGAGTTGGAAGACGGACGATATAACAAAGTTGCGAACATTGTAGGAAATACGATGAAATATCACCCGCATGGTGATATGGCGATTTCTGATGCAATGGTTCAAATTGGTCAAAAAGAATTGTTGATCGATATGCAAGGAAACTGGGGAAATATTTACACTGGTGACCGAGCAGCTGCGTCGCGTTATATCGAAGCTCGATTAACTAAATTTGCGTTAGAAGTTGTCTATAATCCAAAAACTACAAAATGGCAACCATCTTATGATGGTCGAAATAAAGAACCAATTGATCTTCCAATCAAATTTCCTTTGCTTTTGGCACAAGGAGTAGAAGGAATTGCAGTTGGTTTGTCAACAAAGATTTTGCCACACAATTTCAATGAGTTAATTGATGCGTCAATTTTACATCTGAAAGGAAAGAAATTTCAAATTTTCCCAGATTTTTTAACTTCTGGATTGGTTGATGTTTCCGATTATAATGATGGATTGCGTGGTGGTAAAGTGCGTATTCGTGCAAAGATTTTGCAAGAAGATAAAACAACGTTAAAAATTACGGAAATTCCTTACGGCACAACGACAGGATCTTTGATTGATTCAGTTTTAAAAGCCAATGATAAAGGTAAAATCAAGATCAAAAAGATTGAAGATAATACAGCGGCTGAAGTTGAGATTTTAATTCATCTTGTTCCAGGAAGTAGTCCAGACAAAACAATTGATGCATTGTATGCATTCACGGATTGCGAGATTTCTATTTCGCCAAATGCGTGTGTGATTAATGAACAAACACCAGAATTTTTAACAGTTTCTGAAATTTTAATTCACAATACAAACAATACAGTTGAATTGTTGAAAAAAGAGTTAGAAATTGAGTTAGATGAACTGCAAGAACAATGGCATTTTTCTTCGTTGGAACGAATTTTTATCGAGAATAGAATTTATCACGATATCGAAGAAGAAGAAACATGGGAAGGTGTAATTTCTGCGATTGATAAAGGGCTGAAGCCACATATTGCGCATTTAATTCGTCCAGTTACGGAAGAAGATATTACGCGTTTAACAGAAATTCGAATCAAACGTATTTCAAAATTTGATTTAGATAAAGCACAACAATTTATTGAATCATTAGAAGATAAAATCGAGAATGTAAAACATCATTTAGCAAATTTGATTGATTATGCGATCGATTATTTCAAAAACCTAAAGACAAAATACGGAAAAGGAAAAGAACGTAAAACAGAAATTAGAACATTTGATACGATTGATGCGACAAAAGTTGCCGTTGCAAATACACGTTTTTATGTGGATAGAAACGAAGGTTTTATCGGAACTTCATTGAAAAAAGACGAGTATTTATTCGAGTGTTCTGATATTGATGATATTGTGGTTTTCAAACATGATGGTTCGATGATTGTGACAAAAGTTGATGCAAAAACTTTTGTTGGAAAAGGAATTATTCATGTTGGAATTTGGCATAAAAATGATAAACGTACCATTTATAACTTGATTTATCGCGATGGTAAAAATGGTCCGGCTTATCAAAAACGTTTTGCTGTAACGGGAATTACTCGCGATAAAGAATATGATTTAACGGCTGGTAATAAAGGTTCGGAAGTGTTGTATTTTTCAGCAAATCCAAATGGAGAAGCCGAAGTTGTATCAATTATTTTAAAAACTCATCAACGAATCAAAAAATTAAAATTTGATATTAATTTTGCTGATTTAGCGATTAAAGGTCGTGCATCAAAAGGAAATTTAGTAACAAAATATCCAATCAAAAAAGTAGAATTGAAAGAGGAAGGAGTTTCGACTTTAGCACCTCGTCAAATTTGGTTTGATACGGATACAAAACGCCTAAATGCAGATGGATTGGGGATTTTATTAGGTTCTTTTAAGGGTGATGATAAAATTTTAACGATTAATAAAAAAGGTGAAGCAAAATTGGTTTCGTTTGATTTGAGTAATCGTTTTGACGAAGATTTAGAAATTATCGAGAAATGGAAACCTTCAAAACCGATTTCTTGCGTGTATTATGATGCAGAAAAAGATCGTTATTTTGTGAAACGTTTCCTTTTAGAAGATACATTTTCTCCACAAACTTTTTATACGTTAGAAGATGGTAAATCATCAATAAAAGTTGTTTCGACAGATTATTTACCAGTTATTGAGTTGATTTTCCCGAAAGTAAAAGGTTTAGAAAAAGAACCAGAAGTGATAAATTTAGAAGAATTTATTACAGTTAAAGGAATTAAAGCGCAAGGAAATCAATTGACGACATATAAATTAAAACAGATTAATGTGTTAGAACCGCTTCCATTCGAAGAACCAGAAGAAGAGGAGGAGTCAGAAGAAGAGCCGCAGCCGACGCTATTTGATGCGATTGAGGAGGATAATAATGAAGAAGAAAATATAGAAGAATAATGGGAGACATCTCTATTGTGGCATTAGTCGTTATTGGATTGAATGTTTTGGTAAGTTGGAAAGGTTTTAACGATTTAGCTTTTTTTGAAAAATATAAATTCCAAGTAGGGTCGATATTATATAATAAGGAATACTATAGAATTTTAAGTTCAGGATTTTTACATGTTGATTTTACTCATTTGTTATTCAATATGTTAACTCTTTACTTTTTTGCGAATCCTGTTATCGGTTTTTTTGCAAGTCCAGAAGGATTTTTATTAGGAGACTTTTCGAATGCTAAACTAAATGTAGGTTACGGAATGTTTCTTTTAGTTTTTTTTGCAGCGGTTATTGGCGGAAATCTTTTGTCTTTGTTGATTCACAAGAAAGAAACTTTTTATTCGGCAGTAGGAGCTTCTGGAGGAGTCACAGGGATTTTATTCGCTGCAATTGCAGCTTTTCCTGAAATGGAATTAAGATTATTTTTTGCTTTACCAATTCCAGCCTGGATTTTCGGAATTTTATATTTAGGATATTCAGTTTATGGAATGAAAACTAATTTAGGGAACATCGGGCATTCAGCGCATTTAGGTGGAGCAATTGTGGGATTATTATCTGCAATATTATTTTATCCAACAATTTTACAAATCAATACATATTATATTTTAGGAATGATTGTTCCATTAATTGTATTGCTTGTGATGATTTTGAGAGAACATCGAAAATAAAAAAATAAGACAAAAAAAAAGCATCAAAATTACTTGATGCTTTTTTTATGATAATGTTATAATATTCTTTTTACGTATAAGAATTTTGGTCCCCAATATCTATCATTTAAAGAAGATACCATAACACCTTGAGAAGTAGATGAATGAATAAATTCTAAAACTCCATCTTTATTTCTTCCATGAACAATTCCTACATGCGAAACTCTACCACGACCTCTTGTTGCAAAGAAAACTAAATCTCCTTCCTTTGCTTCGTCTGTACTAACTGTAAAACCTTCTCTTGCCTGATCTGCAGATACACGAGGTAAATTTTTATTGAAAGTTTCGAAAACGTTTCTAACAAAGGCAGAACAATCAATACCACTTCTTGTTGTGCCTCCGTATCGGTAAGGTGTACCAATATACGTTTCTGCTTCTTTTAATAAAAACCCTGCAAACAATTCATTCGTTTCTTCTAAAACGCTGTTTAACACAACCATAGATTTCGCTTCATCGTTAATTTCTATTGGTGTAACATCTAAATTGGCATGTTTATTGATTATTTTAGCTTGAGCTTCAATAGCTCTTGGTTTCGGTACGAAACTTCTCGAAGAATATTCTGTAGCTTCACTAACTGGGGTTAAAGATGAACATGATGTAATAAACATCGTGCAAACCACTGCAGCTACACCTAATATCGATGCTTTCATATATTGAGTATTCGTTTGTATAAATTTTAATAGCACCGCTAAAGTAATTGTTAAAATTATAACTCATTATATATAAGAGTTGTTTTGACAAAATATTAACTTCCTTAACATTTTTTAACAAAAACATATTCAAAAAAACTTTTAAATATATTTGGAAGTCCAAAAAATTGTTCTACATTTGCACTCGCTTTTCACAACAAGTGGTTAAGCCGTCATGCGGCCCATTCGTCTAGTGGTTAGGACATCAGGTTTTCATCCTGGAAACAGGAGTTCGATTCTCCTATGGGCTACATAAAAGTGTTTTAGAAAATTATTAAATTAATTTGGCGAGATAAAATATTTGTTTATATCTTTGCCGAACTAAAATAGAAAGAGATTTAAGTTATGGCAAATCATAAGTCAGCATTAAAAAGAATTAGACAGTCAGCGGTAAGACGCGATCGTAATAAATATTATCACAAATCAGCTCGTACAGCTATTAAAGCTTTAAGATCTGAGTCTGATAAAAATGAAGCAGAAACAGTTTTTCCGAAAGTTTCTTCAATGATTGATAAGTTAGCAAAAAGAAACATTATTCACAAGAATAAAGCTTCAAACTTAAAATCAAAGTTAGCGAAACATATTGCGGGATTAGCTTAATAAAATAAAAGTGGTCCCTTCGTCTATCGGTTAGGACACTAGATTTTCATTCTAGAAAGAGGGGTTCGATTCCCCTAGGGACTACAAATTAATAGATGGATTGCATTATTGCAATCTTTTTTTTCCTTGTTCATAGTTGTTGATTTTTTAAACAACCAGTAGAATACTGTGTAAAGGAAATTGTTTTTTGTGTTTTGTTT
This sequence comes from Empedobacter sp. UBA6305, assembly GCF_002440405.1. NCBI lineage: Bacteria > Pseudomonadati > Bacteroidota > Flavobacteriia > Flavobacteriales > Weeksellaceae > Empedobacter > Empedobacter sp. UBA6305. Next base: position 44,558 of record NZ_DJTP01000026.1, read on the forward strand.
GTAAAGGTTAATCATAATGTTTAGATGATTAATCGGGAATGAAAATGTCGCTGTATAATTCAACTTGGTTCAAATTATTAGAATTATACATCGACTTTTCTACAACTCCCAACACAAAATGACGTTCATTCAAAATAAATAATATTCGAATTAATTAATTCATATTAAGTGGTCCCTTCGTCTATCGGTTAGGACACTAGATTTTCATTCTAGAAAGAGGGGTTCGATTCCCCTAGGGACTACAATTTGACTTGATTAAAAAAAATAGTATAAATTTTTCGAAAATTGTTTGGTAATAAAAAATAAACGTTTATTTTTGCACCACAATAATACGAAAGGAGGTCCCTTCGTCTATCGGTTAGGACACTAGATTTTCATTCTAGAAAGAGGGGTTCGATTCCCCTAGGGACTACTAAAAAGCATTCAGATTTGGATGCTTTTTTTATTTTGAAATAGTTTAGTTTATATTGATTTATTGCGATCAATAAAAAAGCGTTTGAGGAAATAAACTTCAAACGCTTTTTGCTTTTATAAAAGATCCTTTTATAGCTTTGGAATAGCTTCTATCAATTCTTTGGTATAGTTTGTTGTCGGATGCGCATAAACCTTGTCTGCATCGTTCAATTCTTTCATTTCTCCGTGTTGCATCACCAATAATTGATCGCTCATATATTTTACAACCGCCAAATCGTGCGAGATAAATATATAGGTAAATCCAAATTCTGTTTTCAAATCATTTAATAAATTCAAAACTTGTGCCTGAACAGAAACATCCAACGCAGAAACAGATTCATCACAAATGATAAATTTAGGATTTAAAGCCAAAGCACGAGCAATCCCAATTCGTTGACGTTGCCCACCAGAAAATTCGTGCGGATATTTGTTCAAATCTTGATCTGATAAACCTACTTTTTGCAAAAGAGATGAAGCCGTTTGTAATCGTTCCGATTTATTCTGACCAATTTTATGCACTTGCATTGGCTCCGTAATAATTTGCGCAACGGTTTGTCGGGGATTCAAACTTGAATATGGATCTTGGAAAATAATCTGAATCTCTCTTCTTAATTTACGAATCTCCTCTTTTTTCAGTTTCGTAATATCTATACCATTATAATAAATTTCGCCAGCAGTTGGTTTTTCTAATAACAAAACAGTTCTACTCAATGTTGTTTTTCCAGAACCCGATTCGCCAACCAAGCCCATTGTTTCACCTGGATAAACTTTGAACGAAATATCATCGACAGCTTTTACATTCGGGATGGTTGCATTTCCAAATAAAGTCGAAGGATAGAAGTATTTCTTCAAATTCTTAACCTCTAAAATTGGAGGATTTGCATAAATTTTTTCGTGAAAAGCTTCGCGTTCTTCTTCTGTATAGATTTCAGTTTCGAAATTTGGATTTTCTAAGAAATCTTTCACCGTAGGTAAACGTTTTGCGCGTTCATCCAATCGAGGTCGACAAGCAATTAATCCTTTTGTATAATTTTCTTTCGGATGATTAAAAATTGTTTCTACATTTCCTTGTTCCACAACATCACCACGAAACATCACCAAAACTTCTTCACAAACATTCGCAATCACGCCCAAATCGTGAGAAATAAACAACATGCTCATGTTATTTTTTTCTTGTAATTCTTTCAACAAATCTAATGTCGCTTTTTGTACTGTAACGTCCAAAGCAGTTGTTGGTTCATCGGCAATCAATAATTTGGGTTCACAAGAAATCGCCATTGCTATCATTACACGTTGCTTTTGTCCACCAGATAATTCGTGTGGATAAGCTTTATAAATACGTTCGGGATTTGGTAATTTAACTTGTTCAAAAAGATGAAGAACTTTCTTTTTAGCTTCTTCTTTCGATAAATTTTGATGCAAACGAATCGCTTCCTCCACTTGTTCTCCGCAACGCAAACTTGGATTTAGAGAAGTCATCGGTTCTTGAAAAATCATTCCAATTTCATTTCCTCTTATTTCTTCCAGTTCTTTAGGCGAAAGCTTAAGTAAATCTATCATTTTATCATCTTGACGAAAAAGAATTTCACTTTCGGGATGAATTGTCGCATTAGGAGACAATAAACCCATAATAGCTAATGAAGTTAACGACTTTCCAGAGCCAGATTCTCCAACAATTCCTAATGTATCGCCTTGTTCTACTTTGAAATTGATGTTATTCAGAACTTGTTTATCTCCAAAAGAAATCGATAAATTTTTGACTTCGATAATATAATGTAAATCTTGCTTTTGCATGGCAAATTGTTGCTTGGTAAATGAAGTGGAAATTTAGTGATTTTTTTAATCATTTTCTCGAATCAATAATTTCTAAGATTTTGTATTTATAAATTTTGTAATTTTGCTACGAATCAAAACGTTGTGATTTTTAATTTTTTTTATTAATTTAGATGTATTGATTTACTGACTTATAAAAACTTATAACAAGTCAGTTTTTTAAATTCGAAGAATGGATACATACTCCCAGATTTCGACATTGTTTTTAGTCGCTAATCACAATGTCGCCGATGAAATTTCTGTAGCAAAACTTTTGCTTACAATTTTCCTTGTTTTATTAAATGGTTTTTTCGTTGCAGCCGAGTTTGCAATTGTAAAAGTACGTTCGTCACAAATTGAAGTTAATCAAGATATTAACGAAAGAACTTCAAATGCTGCAAAACGAATCGTTAATCATTTAGATTCTTATCTTGCCGCAACACAGTTAGGTATTACATTAGCTTCGCTTGGTCTTGGTTGGGTTGGAGAAAGCTCTTTAACTCCTGTAATCGTAAAACTTTTTGAAGTAGTTGGTTTAACTTCTCCTTCTTGGACAGCGATTGCGCATAATGTTGCGTTCCCAGCAGCTTTCGTTATCATTACTATTTTGCACATTGTTTTTGGTGAATTAGCACCAAAATCTATCGCAATTCAGTATCCAACAAAAACTACATTTACAGTAGCTTGGCCACTTCGTGCATTTTATTTTGTTTTCAAACCACTTATTGTATTAATGAATGGTTTGGCAACTGTTATTTTGCGTGCGGTTGGAATTCATCCTATTCATGGTGGAGAAATTCACACAGAAGAAGAGTTGAAAATGATTATTACAGAAAGTTCTGAAGGTGGAGCAATTGAAGAATCTGAGCGTAATTTAATTCAAAATGTGTTTGAGTTTGATGATCGTCGTGTGATGAATATTCAAACGTTGCGTAAAAATGTTTCAGCAATTAATATTAATACTTCTGTAAAAGATGCATTAGATTATGCGATTAATGAAGGTTATTCGCGTTATCCTGTTTACGAAGAAGAATTTGATAATATAAAAGGTGTCATTTACGCAAAAGATTTAATCAAGCAATTGTTAGAAAATCCAAATCAAACTGAAATTGAAGGATTGTTACGTGAGCCAATTTTTATTTCAGAAAATGCGTTGATTAAAAATGTAATGAAACAATTTCAGAAAAAACATATGCAAATTGCAATTGTAACAAATGAAGTTGGTGAAGTTGCAGGGATTGTTTCGATGGAAGATATTTTGGAGGAATTGGTTGGAGAAATTCAAGACGAATATGATAACGAAGATCCAATTGTTTCTCGTGTTTCTGAAGGTGTTTATAATATAAATGCACACAATGCGATAAGCGATATTAATCGTTTAGTACCGTTTAGATTCGAAGAAAGCGAACATTATGATACGCTGGCTGGATTGATTTCTGAATGTTATCCTGATAAGGAATTAACGGAAGGAGATTTGATTGATTTGGAAGAATATACAGGAACAATTATCAAAATGTACCGAAATTCTGTTGAGCAAGTACAATTGAAAGTGAAAGATGAATTGATTGAAAACTTCCGCGATGAACCAGATTCAGCAGAAGATGATGAAAATTAATCATTAAATATAAAAACAAAAAAATCCGCTCATTGAGCGGATTTTTTTGTTTTTATATATCTTCTTTTCGTTGTAAAGGTTGATCGTAGCGCATTTTCCTGAAAACATTAATCAAGGTTACAACATCTTTTTCACAATAATCTTTGATGCGTTCAACATTGTTTTCATCGTAATATACACGCGCAACTTGTGAACCATCGATATCATCTTTTGGAGTTGGAATTTCGAAAACATTTGCCAATAAATCTAAGGATGTAAAGTTCTTGTAATCACCAAATTTCCATAATTCCATTGTATCCAAATGCTGAACTTCCCATGGTTTTTTACCAAATAATTGCAAAATAGCTGGAATTTCAATTTGATTAATCATCATTCGGCGAGCGATGTACGGAAAATCAAATTCTTTTCCGTTGTGCGCACATAAAATATGATCAGGCTTGAAAAAGTTTTCAATCAACATTGAATTGAAATCTTCTAACAATTTTTTCTCATCATGTTCATAAAAACTTTTGATGTGAATAAAAGAATCTTTGACCACAATTCCGACCGAAATACAAACTATTTTCCCAAATTCAGCCATAATTCCAGCGCGTTCGTGGTAGAATTCTTCAGGAGAAATCTCGTTATTATTGCGTTGATAAGCTGTTTTCTTTTCCCAAAGAGCTTGTGTTCTTTCAGACAAAAGATTCCAATCATCGGTTTGTGGAACCGTTTCGATGTCTAAAAATAATATTTTACTGTATTGAATTCGTTGGATCATTTTCTTTCACTTTTTGATTAATTCGCATCGCTTCGTCTACCAATCGATAAACATCGCCATCTGCAATTGGACGATTATTTGGCTGATCATTATGCGTTTTTCCAGTTCGAACAACAACTAATTTTTCTGAAGGAATTACAATGATACGTTGTCCCAAATGTCCTAACATTGCATAAAAAGGCGTTTTGTAATTGTAATCCATCCAAACTGAATAACCATAAATTTGTGGTTCATTTGGTCCAAACGCTTTTTTGTTTGGTAAAACCATTTTCTGAACAAATGCTGAATCCAAAATTTGTTTTCCGTACCAATTTCCATCATTCAATAATAATTGCCCAAGTTTGGCAAAATCTCGCGCTGTCGCATTGAAGCAACAATAGGTTTTCTCCATTCCTTTCGGATTATCTTTCGACCATTGCGCATCTAATTCCATACCCATTGGTTGCCAAAATTCTTCTTGAAAATATTGCGATAACGATTTATTTTTCACTGCGCGTTCAATCACAATTCCTAATAATTGCGTGTCACTCGATTGATATTTGAAATGTCCGCCAGGTTGAGAAACAAATTTTCGATCTAACATTTGTTTAACGATATCATCACCATAATACGCTTTAGCAGTAGGATTGAGTGGGAAATAATAATCTTCGTCCCAATCATAACCAGATGTCATCGCAGATAAATCGCCAACGGTACATTCAGCTCCAAATTTATCATCTTTAAATTCAGGAATGAAATCTGTTATTTTTTGATCTAAACCTTTGATATAACCTTGTTCAATCGCTTTTCCCAACATCATTGTTGTGAATGTTTTCGCCATCGAAAAAGAATTGGTAATATCATTTTGCGCATATCCATTAAAATAATATTCGCTCAAAATTTGATTATCTTTTATAATAACCAATCCAGCAGTTCCGAAATCGTTCATCTCCTTTTCGAAATTAGCTGACAGCGAAAATTGATTATAATCTAAATGTTGATGCCAAACTCGCGGTGCATCTGCCAAAATTACATTGTTATCAAAATCTTTGTGATCGTTGATATTCGCAGTGCTTTCACCTTTCATATAGGTTAATTTTACGCCACGAAAAATGTAGTCATTCCCTGTTGCATAAAGAATTAGGATTAATACACAAATGATTATGATGAACCATTTTATTATTTTCCAAAGTATTTTCATTTCAAAAATTTAGAATCTTTTACTAAAATAAGCTTTTACTATTAAATAATGTTAAAATTCTATCATTTCGGAATCATATTTGTTGAGTTATTGTGTATCTTTATACAAGAAAATTAAATCTAAAAAATAAATATTATGGCTTTTGAATTAGCAAAATTACCTTATGCATTTGATGCATTAGAACCTCATATTGACGCAAAAACAATGGAAATTCACCATGATAAACACCATGCTGCGTACACAAATAATTTGAATGCTGCTATTGAAGGAACTGATTTAGCAAACGCTACAATCGAAGAAATTTTAGCAAAAGGAACTGACAAACCAGCTGTTCGTAACAATGGTGGAGGTTTTTATAATCACAATTTATTCTGGGAAATTTTAACTCCAGGTGGTGCTAATCAACCAACTGCAGAAGTTGCTGATGCAATTAACGCTGCTTTTGGATCTTTTGAAGCTTTCAAAGATGAGTTTTCTAAAGCTGCTGCAACACGCTTTGGTTCTGGATGGGCTTGGTTAATCGTAAAAGATGGAAAATTAGTTGTTACATCAACTCCAAATCAAGATTCTACTTTGATGCCGGTTGCTGATGTACAAGGATTTCCAGTTTTAGGATTAGATGTTTGGGAACATGCTTATTACTTAAACTACCAAAACCGTCGTCCTGATTATATTGAGGCTTTCTTCTCTGTAATTAACTGGGATAAAGTTGCGGAAAGATATGCATCTGCAAAATAATAAGGTTTAAAAAAATTAAACAATACAAGACTTGTGTAGAAATACGCAAGTCTTTTTTTATCTTTGAACTATGGGAATAATTATTTTAGAAAATATAAAAATATATTCGAATCACGGATGTTTAGATGAAGAAGCACGTATTGGTTCTGATTATTTGGTTGATTTGGAAGCGCATGCAGACTTTACGAAAGCAACAGAATCGGATGAATTGATAGATGCTTTGGATTATGTTTCGTTAAATAAAATTGTGAAGGAAGAAGTAGGTATTCGTTCAAAACTTTTGGAACATGTTTGTAAAAGAGTCTTAGATCGTATAGGTCAAGAACTTACGAATGTCACGTATGCAAAAGTAAAATTATCTAAGCTGAATCCTCCTATTGGTGGGCATGTAGAAAAAGTGAGTGTTATTTTAGAAAAATCGTATTAAACTTTTTTTTTCTGAAATTATTGCTATATTTGCAATCCAAAACAACGGGAATGGTTCCTTGACCGAGAGGCTAGGTAGCGGTCTGCAAAACCGTCCACAGCGGTTCGAATCCGCTAGGAACCTCAAAAAGCACTAATCAATTTGATTAGTGCTTTTTTTATTTTCGTCCATTTATTTTTCCACAAAAAAACCTCACAATAGGTATCGAAAAGCTTTTAAATCTATCAACTATTAACTGCTTTTGATAGTTATTATCTTATGCAATATTGTGAAAACAACAATATTATATATAAGGATGATTTTAGTTGTTTTGAAGTCTGTTTGATTTTTATATTAAGTCATTTTGTAAGAAGCATAAAAATTTATTTTTTACAATTTTTTTCATCTTCTGAAAATCAGGTTGTGCGTTTTAGTACAATTATTATGTTAAAAATAGTTAAAACGTCATGTTTAAAATTTTACTTAATTATTCCATTAAATAATAAACAAAATCATTCATTATTTATGTTAAGTAAATTCTAATTAAAATTGAATGAAAGTTAAAATAATCTCGAAGTTAAAGATGTCAAATATCATTGTAGCATCAATTTATATTAAACATGAGAAAAAAATTAACTTCATTAAGCTTATTCGCTTTTCTTGGTTTTGCTGCATTTTCGTATGGGCAAACGAAAGGAATTATAAATGATGGCAATGGTTTTCCAGAAGCAGATGTGCAAATTAGAATCAAAGGTTCAGACAAAGTAGCTTACACAGATGAAAATGGAGAATTTGATATTGATGCTAAAATTGGTGATATTTTAATCATTAATGGAAAAGATTATGTTGTTTCGAGCAATCATTTAGGTGTTATTAAATTACAGTCTAATACTACTGTAGATCTTGCAGAAACGGTTGTAACCGCTTTTGGTGTACAGAAAAAGGAAACTGTAGTTGGTTCTGTGGGAACTATAAAAGCTGAAGATATAGAAAACAGACCTTTATCTAATGTGGCAAAAGCTTTAGATGGTGCTGTAGCTGGCGTACAAGTTTCAACTGGTTCTGGTCAGCCTGGTTCTGGATTGGAAGTGCAAGTTCGAGGAGTAGGTTCTTATAACTTATCTAGTTCGCCATTGTATGTTGTAGACGGGGTTATCTACACAGGAAGTTTACAAGATTTGAATCCAAATGATATCGAATCATTGACCGTTTTAAAAGATGCTGCTTCAACTTCTTTATATGGAGCATCAGCTGCAAATGGAGTTGTTATGGTGACAACAAAAAAAGGTAAAAAAGGTAAAGGATCTTTTAGATTATCTTCAAATACAGGAGTTGTAACGAGAGCTATACCAGAATATTCGAGAGTTGGAGCAGGAGATTATTATGTTGCTACTTGGGAATCTATGCGAAATGGCTATTTAGCTTCAAATTCTTCTGCAACATTAGCACAAGCGAATGCTTATGCTTCAACGAATTTAATTACAAATAATCTTAAAAATAATATTTACGGAGTTGCCGATAATCAAGTTGTTGTAGATGGAGTTTTAACTTCATCTGATGCTTTATACAATGATTTTGATTGGCAAGATTATATCTCTCGTGTAGGGTCTTTTCAAAAGTATGATATAGATTATTCGGGTGGTGATGAGAAGACAACATATTTTGCAGGTTTTGGTTATAATAAAGAATCTGGTTATGTGATAAAATCTGATTTCGAACGTTATAATGCACGTGTAAATGTAGATTCTCAAGTTACAGATTGGTTAAAATTAGGAACTAATTTATCAGGAAGTTTAATTAAATCGAATCAAGCTGATTCTAGTGGAGGTTCTTCTTATATCAATCCATTTTATTTTACACGAGCAATGGGGCCAATTTATTCGCCTTATTTGTATGATGCAAATGGACAACGTGTTTATGATACAGAAGGAAATCCTGTTTATGATGGAAACGAATCTCGTGGTAGAGGTTCTAGTGCAAGTTCTGGACGAAATGTGTTGCAAGAAACTTTGTTGAATAATCAATATCAAGATTCTAATTCTATTAATTCAAGATTTAATGCAGAGATTAAACTTGCAAAAGGTTTAACATTTACTTCAAACTTATCATATGATGTAAGAAATTACAAATACAAAGAATATGGTAATAAAGAAATTGGAGATGCGTCTGGTACTGCTGCTTTAGAAATTACGGAATATAAGTATACAGGTACAACATTCAATCAAATCTTAAATTATAGAAAATCATTCGGTTTACACAACTTCGATGCAATCTTAGGTCACGAAAGTTTTGAGAGAAAAACTGATTATTCTAATATTCGTAAAACTGGAGAAACTGTTTCTGGTATTTATGAACTAGTCAATTTCTTGAATACAACAAGTGCAACGGGGTACAATTACATCATTAGAAAAGAAGGATATTTTGCACGCGTTAACTATGATTATGCAAGCAAATATTTGTTGTCTGCTTCTGCTCGTTTAGATAAGTCATCTCGTTTTTCGGATGAAAATAATCAAGGTATTTTCTGGTCTGTAGGTGGTGGATGGAATATCCACAAAGAAGATTTCTTAAAAGATTCATCAGTTATTAATGAATTAAAATTACGTGCTTCTTATGGACAAGTTGGGAATGATGGCGGAATTGGCGAAGAACCAGGTTATGAGGTCGATTTAGATTTATATTCTTTGGGATATAACAATGGGACAGAATCGGGAGTCTTACTTGGTCAAGTTGGTAATTCTAACTTAACATGGGAATCTAAAAATTCGTTTGATGTAGGATTAGATTTTGCATTGTTCAGAAATAGAATTTCAGGATCATTAGAATATTATTTACAAGATGTAAAAGATATGATTTTCGCTGTTCCTGTGCCAAATTCTGCTGGAGTTCCAGGAAATTCTATTTATCAAAATATTGGTAAAATGAGAAATCAAGGAATCGAGCTTTCATTAAACTTTGGGATTGTTAGAAATGATAAATTCTCATGGGATTTAGGTCTGATTGCTGCTCATAACGAAAACGAAATGTTGAAAATGGCTAATGGAAAAGATGATGCAATTATCAATGGAACAAAACGTATTGCAGAAGGTCATTCTTTGTATGATTTCTGGTTGCGTCAATGGTATGGTGTAGACTCTTCGGATGGAGCAGCTTTGTATGTTCAAGATCCAACAAAAGCAGACGATTCTAATACACGTACAGTTAACGGAACTAAAGTAACTACTAATTATGCGAATGCATTGTATGATTATTCAGGATCATCATTACCAGATGTTTATGGTAGTATTACAAATAATTTCAGAGTTGGAAATTTTGATGCTTCAATTATGTTGAATTATCAATTAGGAGGAAAAACATATGATAGTAATTATGCGTTATTAATGAGTTCTTATCCACAAGGACAAGCAATTAGTACAGATATGTTATCAGCTTGGAAAAGTCCAGGAGATGTTACAAATGTGCCAATTATGAGTACTGCGAATACAACAAATGCTTCTGCTGCTTCGTCAAGATGGTTGGTTAGTTCAGATTATTTAACAATCAAAACAGTACAATTAGGTTACAATTTCGATAAACGAGCAATTGAAGGAATTGGTTTAAGCAATTTGAAAGTTTATGTTTCTGGTGAGAATTTATATTCTTGGACCGCAAGACAAGGTTTAGAACCAGCGCAGTCATTCAACGGTACAACAACTTATCGTTACACTCCGTCTCGAACAGTAAGTTTAGGACTAAATGTTTCTTTCTAAAAAAATGAATTTACAATGAAAAAGATAAAATTATTACTAGTAGTTATTGGATTATCATCATTTTCGTTATCATCATGTAATGATGATTATTTAGATGTTGTTCCGACATCCTCAGTAAGTGATCAAACAATTTATTCTACAGCAGATAACTTAATGGCTGCAATAAATGGAATGCATAGAAATATGTATGTTAGACAAAATGAATCTCAAGGTAATAATGGTTATACAGCACAACTGATTATTACAGATGTAATGGGAGAAGATGTTGTATTTCCTTCTACTGGAAATGGCTGGTTTGTAAGTGAATTAAGATGGATTTCTCAAAGCAACAATTCTTCTACAACTTCATCTTATCCTTGGACATTTTGGTACGAAATGATCAAAAATGCTAATAACATTATTACATACGGAGATGATGCATCGGGAGATCAGGATATAAAAGATCAAGCTATTGGAGAAGCCTATGCTTACCGTGCATTTGGATATTTTCAATTAGTTCAGTTGTATGGTAAAAGATATGTAGCAGGTGCCGCAAATTCTGATTTAGGAGTTGTTTTAAGAGATGATCCAAAAGATGTTGATCCAAAAACGCGTGCAACTGTACAAGAAGTTTATACTGAAATTTGGAATGATTTAGCCAAAGCAGAAACTTATTTAACAGGAAAAAAAGCGTCTAATGCTTCACATTTTTCGATCGAAAATGTAAAAGGTATTATGGCAAGAGTTGCTTTGGTTCAGCAAGATTATGCAAAAGCTGCTGAATATGCTAACGAGGTAAAATCACAATTTTCGTTAATGTCACAAACGCAATACAAAGCTGGGTTTAATGATTATTCAAATCCAGAATGGATGTGGGGCGTAACAATTCAAGAAGATCAATCCGACTATTTCGGAAATTTCCATGCTTATATGTCTCGAAATTACAATTCATCTCAAATTCGTACTGCTCCAAAAGTGATGAATACCAATTTGTACAATGCTTTTCCAACAACAGATGTTCGTACGCAAGTTGTGGATCCGACAGGAAAGCATACAAGTTTAGATTTACCGTCTAACTATTCACTATTTGCATATACATCTCAAAAATTTTTAGCACAAAGTACATCAAGTTCTTTAGGAGATGTACCGTTTATGCGTGTGGCAGAAATGTATTTGATAGAAGCAGAAGCGTTATATAAATTAGGAAAAGAAACAGAATCTAAAGCAGTATTAACAACTTTAGAAAAAGCAAGGGATACATCTTTCACAGGATTTACAACTTCTGGGGATGCATATTATCAACAGATTTTACTGAATAGACGAATCGAATTATGGGGAGAAGGATTTAGATTCTTCGATTTAAAACGATTAGGTCAAAAATTAGATCGTACAGGAGCAAATCACAATGCAACTGTTATTAACAACGTTTATACAATAGAGCCAACAGATTTAAAATGGCAATGGATAATTCCTGTCGCTGAAATCAATTCGAATCCGTTGTGTGAACAGAATCCATCGTGATAACATTTTTTATATATATCTTCTCCTCATAGAGAAATATAACATTTTTAGAGGTTTTCCATTTGGAAAGCCTCGATTTTATTTAAAAAAAAATTATGTATACTAAAATATAGTAAACAAAAAAAAACTCAAGTGATTCACTTGAGGGTTTTTGTTATTTTTCTGCTTTTATGGTATTATTTAAGCTATTCTTTTGATTTTTTTGACGTTCTTTTTCTTCGTTAGATAATTTATCTTCAAGATTTTTTTTCACATCATTCAGCATTTCTTTGAATTTTTCAGGCTGCATCATATAATATTTGTAACTCTCAGAAAATTGATGAAATGTGATATCATAACTTTTCATAATATCTACCGCATCTTTTGCTAAATCGATACTTTGATCTTGATTTTGAATAGGAAACATCTGCAATCCTTGTTGACTAATATATAAATCAGTAAGAATATCAATCATTTCAGATTTACCGATGAGATCTTTTGGTTTGTCGTAATTTTTTGGTGCGCAACTAAAAATACTCAAAAAAATCAGTGATAAAAAGATCAAGTTTTTCATAATTTGCCAAATATTTTTCTTAATCGTAACGAAATTACACCAAAAACGGCTTCTCCAATAATATCAGAACTAATTTTTGATTCGCCTAAAGTTCTGTCTGTAAATATAATTGGAACTTCTTTTAGTTTAAATTTTTTAATCCAAGTTTTGTACTTCATTTCAATCTGAAATCCATACCCTTTGAATTGTATTTTATCCAAATCCAGAGACTTCAACACGTTTGCTCTATAACCAACAAACCCTGCTGTAGCATCATGAACAGGTAATCGCGTGATGATGCTCACATATTTCGACGCAAAATAAGACAATAAAACTCTGTTCATTGGCCAATTCACAACATTTACACCATTAGAATAGCGTGAGCCAATAGCTAAATCGGCACCATCTGCTAAAGCTTGGTATAAGCGAGGTAAATCATTTGGATTATGCGAAAAATCGGCATCCATTTCGAAAATATATTCGTATTTATTTGCTAAAGCCCACTTAAATCCATGTACATAAGCGCGTCCTAAACCATCTTTTGTGGTACGAATTTCTAAATGCAAACGTCCATTAAACTCAGGAATCAAACGTTTTACAATATCATTCGTTCCATCTGGAGAACTGTCGTCAACAATAAGCACATCAAATGCTCCGTCAGCAGCCAAAGCTGCACGAATAATGGCTTCTATGTTTTCTTTTTCGTTGTAGGTCGGGATAATAACTAATTTGTCCGACATAAATATTATTTTGTGGGCATAAAGATAGTTATAAGATTGTTAGTCTTTTGTATTTTTGAAAAAATTATGAAAACAAACGATTTAATCTCGATAGGAAAAAATACACTTGGCAATGATACTGTTCTTATTGCTTTGACGGTGTGTTTGTTATTGGTTTGTGCAGCAAAATACTTGTTTGCGAAAAATTTCAAAACGCTTGATAATAAAACCGAATACATGAGTTTTACGGATGATAATACGACATTATTTAGTTTTATTGTCAATGGTGTGACGGTTTTGTTGATAAGTTTGTTGTTGGTTTCGTATTTTGATATCACGTATAATCATATTCCAAATTTTAAGTTTTATTATCTTTCACGTGTCGGAATTACCTTTGGTGTAATCAGTTTGATTATGCTTTTTAGGTTGATGATTGAGGTGGTTTTCTATCGTGTTTTCTATGAATCTAGTTCTGTTTCATATTTTATGAAAAGTTCGAGTTTTGTCAATGCAAAAAATGTTTTACTCTTACTTATTATTTGTTTTTTGTTTTTTTACACACAAATTAACAAAGATTACTTGATGGTGATTGGCTTTATTTTGTTGTTTTTGAATAGAATATTCGAAATTTATCATATATACGCAAAACAAATAAGTGACAATAAATCAGTTTGGTATTATAATATTTTGTACCTTTGCACCCTAGAAATTTTACCTATAATGGTATTAGCAAAACTATTAATTGTAGGTAAAGTAATCTAAAATTACTATGAAAGTTAAATCAATATTAGTATCTCAACCTAAGCCTCAGGCAGAAAACTCGCCATACTACGAGATTGAAAAAAGAAATAAAATCAAAATTGATTTTAGACCATTTATCCAAGTTGTCGGAATAGACGCTAAAGAAGTAAGACAACAAAAAATTGACTTTAGCAAAGTGACTGCTGTAATTTTTACAAGTAGAAACGCTATTGATCATTTTTTCCGTTTAGCAGAAGAAATGCGCTTTACTGTTCCTGACTCTATGAAATATTTTTGCGAATCAGAAGCAATTGCATTCTATTTACAGAAATACATTGTTTACAGAAAACGTAAAATTTATATTGGAGAAAAAGTTTTTGCGGATATGGTGCCTTTATTTAAAAAGCACAAAGACGAAAACTTTTTATTACCAGCATCTGATGTTTTAAAACCAAATGTTCCTACTTTACTAGATAGTTTAGGATTAACTTGGCAAAAAGCAACTTTGTTTAGAACTGTTTCGAGTGATTTATCTGATTTGTCTGATGTAAAATACGATATTTTAGTATTTTTTACACCTTCAGGAATCAAATCATTATTCGAAAATTTCCCAGATTTCGTGCAAGAAAATACAAGAATTGCCGTTTTCGGAAAATCGACAGTAGATCAAGCAAAAGAGATGGGATTACGTGTAGACATTGAGGTGCCAACACCACAAACGCCTTCAATGACAATGGCGTTAGATAAATACGTGAAAGAAGCAAATAAATCAAAATAATATTCGCTTTACCCTTCTCTCTAATTAAAAAATATGTAAATTGAAGAGATGGAAAAAAGATGGGAAATAAAAGAACAGCCCAATAATGAAGTAGTTAAGGATTTAAGAGAATCGCTTAACATTTCTGAGGTGCTTGCTATTTTATTGGCCCAACGTGGAATTACGAATTTTGCTCAAGCCAAATCGTATTTTAATCCATCCTTAGACGAATTGCATGATCCTTTTTTGATGAAAGGAATGTCTGATGCGGTTTCACGTATCAAAAATGCAATTGATGACGAAGAAAATATCTTAATATTTGGAGACTACGATGTAGATGGAACGACAGCCGTAACTTTGTTTTACGAATTTCTGACTTCTATCTACTCGAAAGTCTTTTTTTATATTCCTGACCGAAATAATGAAGGTTATGGAATCTCTCAACAAAGTATAGAATTCGCTGTACAAAACAATATTTCACTTGTAATTGCTTTAGACTGTGGAATAAAAGCACACGAAGAAATAAAATATGCCCAATCAAAAGGCATCGATTATATTATTTGTGATCACCATTTACCAGATCGTTCTGTGCCAAAAGCGTATGCTGTTTTAGATCCGAAACAAAAAGGTTGTCGTTATCCTTACAAAGATTTGAGCGGTTGTGGCGTTGGGTTTAAATTGGTGCAAGCTTATACAGAGAAATTCAATCTTCCAAAAGAAAATCTTTTACCACTTTTAGATTTAGTTGCAGTAAGTATTGCGGCTGATATTGTTCCGATTACAGGAGAAAATCGTGTGCTGGCTTATGCCGGCTTGAAACGATTAAATTCAGATCCTCGTTTGGCTTTTCAGCAATTAATTCCGACTAATATTAAAAATAATGTCAATATTTCGAATGTTGTTTTTTCTATTGCACCAAAAATTAATGCTGCAGGCCGTATCAAACATGGTTCGGAAGCGGTTCGTTTTATGTTGAGTACAGATGAAGAGGATTGCCGTAAATATTTGAATGATATTAATTCATTAAATAACGAACGCAAAACCTTGGATCTTGATATGACGCATGATGCACTTTTTCAATTGGATCAAATCAATACCAAAGAAAAATATTCGACTATTGTTTACGATCCGTCTTGGAATAAAGGTGTAATCGGAATTGTAGCTTCTCGTTTGGTCGATTTGTATTATAAACCAACCATTGTTTGCACGAAGAATAATGAAGGTGAAATTGTAGGTTCAGCCCGTTCTATTCAAGAGTTTGACATACATTCGGCAATCGAGAAAAACAAAGATTTGTTAACACAGTTTGGTGGACATATGGCTGCTGCTGGTTTAGCAATGAAAGAAGAAAATTTTGAAGAATTCAAGATTAGATTTGATCAAACAGTGAAAGAAATGTCGAATGGAAAACATTTTACGCCATCAATTTTGATCGATAAAGAGATTTCTTTTAACGATATGACACGTTCTTTCTTGGAATCGGTGATGCGAATGGCGCCTTTTGGACCAGATAATATGAATCCTGTTTTTATTTCGAAGGATTTATTAGCAACCGATTTCCGATTAGTTGGTAAAGAGCATGCACGTTTGTACGTACATCAGCGAGATACACGTATTACGTTTCCTGCAATTGGTTTCAAATTAGGGAAATTTGGACCAAAATTAGAGAAGGGACAATCGTTTGATATGGTTTACACAATCGGAATGAATTATTGGCAAGGAAAAGGAACTTGGCAATTGAATATCAAAGATATTCGCTTCAACGGTTAATGATTTCCTTCTACAACCAAGACCATTTCACCTTTCAAATTTCTTTTTTCGGCTATTTCGGCTAATTCAGTTAATGTACCGCGTAAAGTTTCTTCAAATTTTTTCGAGATTTCGCGTGATAAACTTGCTTTGCGTTCAGTTCCAAAAGCTTCGGCTAAATCTTTTAAAGTACGTCCAATTTTATGTGGAGATTCGTAGAAAATCATCATTTTCTTTTCTTCTGACAATGAATCTAATTTCGATTTTCGACCTTTTTTTACAGGTAAAAATCCAACAAAAGTAAATTCGTTATTTGGTAATCCAGAAACAACTAATGCAGGAACAAAAGCGGTTGCGCCTGGTAAACATTCGATTACGATATTATTTGCCACACATTCTTTTGCTAATAAATAACCTGGATCAGAAATACCTGGTGTTCCGGCATCTGTAATAATCGAAATAATTTGACCATCTTTTAACTGACGAATGATATCCTCAGTTGCTTGATGCTCATTGTGCATATGATAGCTACGCATTGGAGTAGAAATTTCGAAATTTTTCAGTAAAATACCACTATTTCGCGTGTCTTCTGCTAAAATCACATCCGATTCTTTTAGCACATCAACCGCTCTAAATGTCATATCTCCCAAATTTCCGATTGGCGTCGGAACCAAATATAATTTTCCACTCATGCGACAAAGTTACAAAGTAATTTCAAAAGAAAAAGCCAGCAAATTAGCTGGCTTCTTATATTATTTCAAAATATCTGCTAAATCTGCAATATCTTCAGCTGAAACTTTGTCCAAAATTTTATCTAAATCTGTTCTTGGAATATCTAATTTAGAATCGATAACCAATACATTTCGCAAACCGTTAATTCCAAAAATCATTTTCTTAACTCGTCCGCCATCTTCTTGTAATGAAATGTTCAAACGGCTATCTTTCGCTTTGAATTTTACCAAGTTTTCGTATTTTTCACCACGCATAGACGATTGCAAATCGTTCATGATTCTTTTTTGTTTTCCTTGTCCGGCATCTGAAACAACAAAAACTTTAGCCGATTTCAAATAATTAAATAAATCTGTTCCACCAGCTTTTCCAGCTAATTTCAACGCAAAAGAAGGTAAAGGAATTACAGTAGATTGATTATCATATTTTGTGTAGAATTCTTGCATATTTCTTGTTGTACCGCAAGATAGCAACGTTAACAATACTGCTATAAAAGATAAACCGATTATTTTTTTCATTGTTGTTGTGTTTATAAATTAGAGAAAGCTATAACAACTCTCGTACCGAAAATTATGAAGTTTAAAAATATTCAATAATTCCTAAAATCAAATAAATAATAGAAGAAATTATAAGGAGAAATACTATAATATATAATCCTTTAATTCTTGTGTCATTTATTCTTATTAATTGTTCATTACTATATTCTAATCTTTCTTTTTTTTCTAAACCAAAACGAAAATCGGGGTTTATTTTTTTCTTTTTAAATGGATTGTGGAATAAGATTGAGAAAATAAAAGTTCCTAAGCCAAATAAAAAAAGATCTAAAGCATTTTTGAAATATTCGTGTTCCATTACAAATAACTTTTTATCATTTCTAATATTGATGAATTATCTAAACCAACCATTTGTTCTAACTCATAAATAGAAGCATGTTCGATAAATTCGTCTGGATATCCATTAATTGTGATATTTCCTTTGTAATGAATAGAGTTTAAAAACTCTAAAATTCCACTTCCAAAACCTCCTTTTTTTATTCCATCTTCAAAAGTTAGAATGGTAGAATATTTTAATGAAATAGCTTTTAAGCGAGATTCATCCAAAGGTTTGATAAACGGAAAATCAATCAAAGCAATTTTATCTTGAAGATGATTTTGAATGATAATTTCTTCGATTCGAGAACTAATCAATCCAGTTGAAATAATTGCTAATTGATTTCCTTCAAAAATAATTTCAGATTGACCGATTTCTATTTTTTCGACTTTAGAGTAACTTGTTTGGATATTATTTTTGGGGTAACGAATTGCAAAAGGTTGAGTTGTAAATTGAGCTGTGTACAATAGATTTTTGAAATCTTTTTCGTTTCGAGGTGAAGAAACAATCATATTCGGAATTTCGCGCAAATACGCAATATCAAAATAACCATGATGTGTCGCGCCATCTGTACCAACGAATCCTGCACGATCAATACAAAATACAACGGGTAAATTCTGTAACGCTACATCGTGAATCACTTGGTCGTATGCACGTTGTAAAAATGTAGAATAAATCACACAATAGGGAATGGTATTTTGTGTCGCCAGACCAGCTGCAAAAGTTACTGCATGTTGCTCAGCAATTCCGACATCAAAAACACGTTCGGGGAAATCTTGATGACATTTCACCAAATTACTTCCTGTTAACATTGCAGGCGTTATCGCTACGATTTGTGGATTATCTTCAAGTAATTGATGCATGGTTTCACCAAAAACATCTTGATATGATTTTTCTTTTTTCTTTGATTTTATTTCGCCAGTTTCTTTATCAAACAAACCTGGAGCATGCCATTTTACTTGATCGATTTCGGCTTGTTCGTAACCTTTTCCTTTTATTGTTTTGATGTGTAAAACTTTTGGACCTTTGATTGAGTCAGCTTTATTGAAAGCATTTAATAATTCATCAAAATTGTGTCCATCAATTGTTCCAATAAAATTTAAACCGAAATTGGTAAAGATATTTTCGGATTGATTTTCTAATGATTTAAAATGTTTTTTCAATCCTCCAACCGAAGGATCAATTCCGATATCATTATCATTCAAAATCACTAAAACATCCAAATCTGTCGATCCAAGATGATTCAATGCTTCTAAACTCATTCCAGAAGTAATCGATGCATCACCAATAATCGCAATGTGTTTTCTATTGATTTGATTAATTTTATCCGCAGTTGCCATTCCAACAATTGCTGAAATAGAGGTAGAAGAATGTCCCGTTCCAAATGTATCAAACTCACTTTCTATACGCGTTGGGAAACCAGAAATACCATCTTTTTGACGAAGTGAATCGAAAATTTTTTGACGACCTGTTAAAATTTTATGCGGATAACATTGATGACCTACATCCCAAATCAACAAATCTTTTGGTGTATTGTAGTGATAATGTAATGCAATCGTTAATTCAATCACACCCAGACTAGCACCTAAATGCCCTGGTTTTACGCTTAAAGTATCCAAAATAAACTCGCGCATCTCGTGAGCTAAAGCAGTTAATTGAGACGCTTCAAAAGTCCTAAGTTCCTTAGGATGATTGATTTTTGAAAGTAGATTATCCATTATTCTTTTACAAAATTACATTTTTCTGAGGAATTTTCCGTACCTTTGCATGTTACAAAATTTAATGTAACATGTTCCAAATAGGAAAAACCCTTGTATCTGAAGAACTACTAAATGAAGATTTTGTTTGTAATCTGAACAAATGTAAAGGGATTTGTTGTGTAGAAGGTGACGCTGGAGCGCCTTTGAATGATGACGAACTAACTGTATTAGACGATATTTATGAAGATGTAAAACCTTATTTGCGTCCCGAAGGAATTGCTGTGATTGAGCAAGAAGGTAAATATACAATGGATACTGACGGCGATTGGGTAACTCCATTAGTCAATAATCGCGAATGTGCCTA
Source organism: Empedobacter sp. UBA6305 (assembly GCF_002440405.1). NCBI lineage: Bacteria > Pseudomonadati > Bacteroidota > Flavobacteriia > Flavobacteriales > Weeksellaceae > Empedobacter > Empedobacter sp. UBA6305. The sequence continues at coordinate 64,932 of NZ_DJTP01000026.1, forward strand.
TTTAGTTTTCGAAGAAAATGGTTTTTCAAAATGCGGTATTGAAAAAGCATACGAAGACGGAAAGGTCGATTACAAAAAACCGATTTCTTGTCATTTGTATCCAGTTCGTGTTAAGGAATATTCAAATTTCACTTCTGTTAACTATGATGTATGGGATATCTGCTCGGATGCTTGTACCTTAGGAAAAGAATTGAAAGTGAATGTTGCAACATTTGCAAAAGATTCGTTGGTCCGCAAATTTGGACAAGAATGGTACGATGAATTAATGGCCATTCAACAAGAATTAAACAACCAAAAAAAGTAAAAAAAATTATTATGTCAATAACAAGAGCAAGAAGATCTACTGACGCTATTGAAAGATTATATATCTCTATGCGTCATTTATTTCATAGAGGAGTGTACCGTCCATCTGGTGCACCTGGAAAAATATTAAGAAATTTATTATTCGAAATTAATCCAGAAATCTACGGATCAATGACAGATCCAAACAAGGTAGAATTAAGCGGATTGATGTACGTTTTAGATCGTTTACCAGAAGGAATTGTAGAAACACCTTATGTGTCTTTTACATCTGATGAAGGCTATGATCGTTCTATTTTCACACCAATTATTCCTGCAAAACGTCGTCGTTTTTGCTATAGAATTGATGATGATCAAATGAATATCGAAATTTCTCGCGGTCGTTCTGATATCTATGATGTGTTGACGCACTTAACGTTTTTATATAATGAGGCAGATAAAATCAGAAATAGAGCATTCAGTAACGAAACACTTTCTAAAAGTAGAGCGTGGGAATTTATCGAAAATGTTGTATTCAATGAAGTTGAAATTTCTCGAAAAGAACGTGAAGTTGCTTTGATGCATTTATCGACTATTTTAGGAAGAACGTTTGAAGAAACACAAGAAATTCATCATTATTTCAGTAAAGCAGACGATAAAGATTATTTTTTCCGTATAGTTTATTGGATGGGATACACAAGTCAACAAGATCGTATCGGAACTAAGAAACGTGAAATTACATTTACATCAACTTTACGCGAATCGATTGGTCACCACATGATTGGAGAAAAATGGGCGAATGAAATCAAACGCGTATTATTCGAAAATAATCTTCAAGATAAAAACATTCACATCATTTCTGCTAATATGCATAGTGTGTCTAACATGTTGTATGCCTATGATGGATTAAAAAGAAAATACAAAAATGATGGTGTAGAAATTTACGAAGATTTGAGTGCGGCAAACAACAAAATGTTGCGCGATTCGTTAAATGAATACACTCAACAAAATGGTTTAGTTTACATCAAAGATCAATCAGGAACAAATATCGATGTTCAAATTATTGATTTATCTAAAGTAAACATTGCAAATTCAGCATTTTCTTATGCAAAAGATAAGAACAATGAGGTGATTATTGTGATGGATTATGCCTTTGGTGAGCAAGCATTTGAGGCGATGGATGAGTTGTTGAAACCATACAAAGTAGGAGATGTAAAATTCAAAATGAATGTAAAATCTGTTGCGATTATGGGTAAAGCTGGTATTCTTGAAGGAATAAAAGGTGATATAATGATTGCTACAGCGCATGTTTTCGAAGGAACAACAGATAATTATGTTTTTGATAACGAATTAACCGCTGCAGATTTCGAAGGACAAGGTTTAGGTGTTTATGAAGGACCAATGATTTCGGTTTTAGGAACATCATTACAAAATAAAGACGTTTTAGAGTATTTCAAAAATTCGTCTTTCCAAGCGATTGGATTAGAAATGGAAGGTGCGCATTATCAAAAAGCGATTCAGGTTGCGTCAAAAATTAGACATCACATTGATAAAGATGTTAAAGTAATGTATGCTTATTACGCTTCTGATAATCCGTTAGAAACAGGAAGTACATTGGCTTCTGGAGGTTTAGGATTAACAGGTGTAAAACCAACTTATCTAATCACACAAAAGATATTAGAAAAAATTATTAAATAAATTCAATGAAGAATTTTTCCATTTTAGGCTACGGTCATATTGGACGTGTACATCAACAAGCGATAGAAGAAACGGAAAATGCGCAATTAATTTCGGTGATTGATTTCAATTTACCAGAAGATTTACCTTTCAAAGGTTATTCAACACTTGAAAGTTTTCTGAACGAAGATCAAGAAACTGATGTTGTTGTGATTGCTACGCCAAATGGTTTGCACCGCGAACATGCGATTCGTTGTTTAAAAGCGGGAAAAAATGTTTTGATTGAAAAACCAATTGCATTAACTGTAGAAGATATTACTGAAATACTGAAAGTTGCTGACGAAAAGAAACTTAGAGTTTTTACGTCGATGCAGCTTCGTTTTTCTCCAGTTGTGCAATATGTAAAGAATTTGATAGATAATAATTCATTAGGGAAAATTTTCATGGTGAATATTAATTGCTATTGGAATCGTAACAAGAATTATTACAAGTTGCGTGAATGGCACGGAAACCAAGAAATGGATGGAGGTGTTTTATTTACTCAATTTTCGCATTTTGTTGATATCATGAATTTTTGGTTTGATGAGGTAATTTGTACAAATTCAAAAAGTTTCAATTTTACGCATCAAGAAGTGACAGAATTTGATGATTCGGGTTGTGTTGATTTTACTGCCGATGGAGCAATCGGACATATGATTTATACAACGTCAGTTTTCAATAAAAATTTCGAAAGTAATATCACGCTTATTGCTGAAAAAGGAACAATAAAGATTGGAGATCAATATCTTAATCAAATGATTTATTCTGATTTAAAAAATGTGTGTTGTTCAAACAAAATTTCTACTGAACAAAAGAATTTTCATCCTAACGCCATTGCCGAAATTTCTGACGCGTTAATCCGTCATAATGAATCTTTGTTAGATGGAAAATATGCTGTAAATTTAGTCAAGTTTATTTCGGATGCGAATCATTTGGCAACAGAAAATAAGCAAGAACTTAAAATAGAAAACTATGAAATTTCACACTCGTAAATGGGTAAAACCAGAAGATCTTAACCCAAACAAAACACTTTTTGGAGGAAAGCTTTTGGCTTGGATTGATGAAGAAGCGGCGTTGTATAGCATTGTGCAATTAGAAAATTCGCATGTTGTGACCAAATATATGTCGGAAATCAACTTTATGGCTTCGGCTCGTGAAGGTGATATTGTAGAAATTGGAATTGAAGTGGTGAAATTTGGAACAACTTCATTGGTTTTACAATGCGAAGTACGTAACAAAATGACGCATGAAACCATTATTACAGTCGATCGAATTACGATGGTAAATTTAGATGCAGAAGGAAAACCAAAACCACACGGGAAAACACAAATAGAATATGTGGTGGATCGTTTAGCTGGAAAAGGTTAAAAAATTATATCAATAAAAAAGTCGAAACATTGTTTCGACTTTTTTATTTTATTCTGTAATAAACAACGATTTTAATTCGTGTGCATCAGCAGGATTCATTCTGCCAGCCAAAATCAAACTTAATTGTTTACGACGCAAAGCAGCTTCATAACGCTCGATTTCTTGTTCAGATTCTGGAATTAATTCAGGGACTTGAACAGGTTTATTATCATTATCAACGGCTACAAATGTATAAATACCGCTATTTGTTTGGTTATAAACACAATTTTCGTAATCGTAAACATAGACATCAACATACACTTCCATCGATGATTTGAATGCGCGAGTTACTTTAGATTCTAACTTCACTGTACTTCCCATCGGAATCGGAATGTTAAACGCAACGTGATTGACACTTGCTGTTACAACCAAAAAACTTCCACCATGCATTTTCGCAGAAATAGAAGAAATTCTGTCCATAGAAGCCAATAATTCGCCTCCGAACATGTTTCCTAAGTTGTTGGTTTCATTCGGTAAAACCAAGTTTGTCATTACTGCTAACGACTCTTTTGCTGTTTTTGCTTTCGCCATAAACTTTTGTTTGTTGGGTGCAAATTTCAACAAAATATTCGAGTTTTGAAACAGTTATTATCGTTGTGTTAAGTATTTGTAATTGAGTTTTTTATTAAATCAATAAAATTTTATAGTTAAAAAATGTTAATATAGATTATTGTATTATTTCAAGTCTTACATTTGAACAGAATTATGAAAATGTTTATCACATACTTGCTGTCTGCTTTATTTCTGCTATTTTTTGCGGAAACTAAAGTGTTTGCGGGTACTCAACATTTTCAAGGAAATTTAACTTCGCAGACAGTTGTTAACGATAATACACATATTTATCACGCAAGTAAAATTGTTGAAACTAAATTTTCTAAAACTTCAAATTCAAATCAATTTCAAGAATTTAATCCAAGTATCGAAACGATTGATGATGATTTTCAGACATCAAACAAAATCGATTTAGAAACTTGTATCAAACTATTAAGTGTTGTTCTGGTCTTAAACTTTATGATTCAAGGTTTAAGAAAGAAGCACATCTTCTACAATAAAACCATCAAATTTTCGAGTTGTAAGTACATTTTGTTACGTACAATCAGAATTTGATTGATTTCTTAAATTTTTAAAATTACACCAAAAATTAGTGTTCAGTTCATGAATAGCTGAATGTTAACCAATTTTTGTATGTAATATTTTTTGGTAAAACTACTTCTGCCAAGAAATCCATTTCATCAAATTTTACATTTAATAGTTAGAAGAATTATGAAAAGAGTCGCATTATTTGTAGCTCTAAGTACTGTATTGTTGACAACAAGTTGTTCATCAAAAAAACAGGAAAAAGAAGAAGTGAAAGATTATCCAATCACAACGCCAATCAAAATGGATACGATTGTAGATAAGGATTATGTAGCCCAAATTCAATCGGTACGAAACATCGAAATTCGTGCGCAAGAAAAAGGTTATTTGCAAAAAGTTTTTGTGGATGAAGGTCAACATGTACAAGCTGGTCAATTGTTGTTTCGCATTATGCCTTCGATGTATCAAGCCGAATATTTAAAATCGAAAGCTGAGGTAAAAGAGGCACAAATTGAATTACAAAATTCAGCAACTTTGGCTGATAATAATGTCGTTTCTAAGAACGAAAAAGCCATTGCGCAAGCACGGTTAGAAAAATCGAAAGCAGAAATGCAATTGGCTCAATTACATTTATCATTTACAGATATTCGTGCGCCATTTTCTGGTGTTATAGATCGAATTCCGATGAAATTGGGAAGCTTGATTGACGAAGGAATGTTATTGACAAATTTGTCTGATAATTCATCAATGTTTGCTTATTTCAACGTTTCTGAGCCTGAATATTTAGATTATCAAACAAATATTCAAGATAGAGCGAGTAAACAAGTTTCGTTGATTATGGCGAATAATAAACCTTTACCAGAAAAAGGTTTGGTAGAAACGATAGAAGGAGAATTTAACAACGAAACAGGAAATATTGCGTTTCGTGCGCGTTTTGCAAATCCAAATCATTTGTTAAGAAATGGTGAAACAGGAAAAGTAAAAATGACAGTTCCGTTACATGATGCTTTATTAATTCCACAAAAAGCAACTTACGAAATTCAAGATAAAACCTATGTTTTTGTAGTAGATAAAAATGGTGTTGTCAAATCGAGAAATATCACGATTGGTCTAGAAATGCCTGATGTTTATGTAGTAGAAAGCGGACTTTCGGAGAAAGATAATATTTTGTTAGAAGGTGTTCAGAAAGTGAAAGATGATGATAAAATCAAAACGAAATTTATTGCACCAAGAAAAGTTCTTTCATCGTTAAAATTAAAATCAAACTAATCTAAAAAATTCAAAAGTTATGTTTGATAAATTTATTCGAAGACCCGTTCTTTCGATTGTCATTTCGTTGATTATAGTTTTCTTAGGAATTCTATCATTAGTCAAATTACCCGTAACCCAGTTTCCATCTATTTCTCCTCCAAAAGTTAATATTACGGCAGAATATCCCGGTGCGAATAACGAATTGTTAATAAAATCAGTGGTAATTCCATTAGAACGTGCGCTAAATGGTGTTCCAGGAATGAAATATATTACGTCTGATGCCGGAAATGATGGTGAAGCGTCTATTCAAGTCATTTTTGATTTAGGAACTGATCCAAATATTGCAGCTGTAAATGTGCAAAACCGTGTTTCTTCGGTTGTCAATAAACTTCCGCCTTTAGTAGTTCGAGAAGGTGTGAAAATTACGCGAGAAGAATCAAATATGTTGATGTACATTAACTTGTATAGTAATGATCCAAAAGCAGATCAACAATTTTTATATAATTATGCAGATATCAATATTTTATCTGAGTTGAAACGTATAAATGGAGTTGGAGATGCAGATATTTTAGGAAACCGAGAATATGCAATGCGTGTGTGGTTGAAACCAGATAGAATGCAAGCCTATAATATTTCTGCGGATGATGTGATGAAAGCGTTGGATGAACAAAGTATTGAAGCTTCGCCAGGGAAAACAGGGGAAAGTTCTGGTAAACGTTCAGAAGCTTTTGAATATGTATTAAAATATTCAGGTCGATACAACACAAAAGAGCAATATGGAAACATCATTTTAAGAGCAAATCCTGATGGAGAAATCTTACGTTTAAAAGATGTTGCTGATATAGAATTTGGAAGTTCGATGTATGATATTTACTCAACATTGAACGGAAAACCTTCTGCCGCAATTGTGATAAAACAATCGTACGGAAGTAATGCGAGTGAAGTGATTAAAAACATCAAAGCATTAATGGCTGATCTTAAAGAGAATAATTTGCCAAAAGGAATGGATTACGAGATTTCATATGACGTTTCGAAATTCTTAGATGCTTCAATGGAAAAAGTGGTACATACACTTTTTGAAGCTTTCGTTTTAGTTGGGATTGTTGTGTTTTTATTCTTAGGTGACTGGCGTTCTACATTAATTCCTGCGTTGGCGGTTCCTGTTTCTTTGATAGGAACTTTTGCTTTAATGAGTTTCTTTGGAATTACATTAAACTTGATTTCTCTCTTTGCTTTAGTTATGGCGATTGGAGTTGTTGTCGATGATGCGATTGTGGTGATAGAGGCTGTTCACGCGAAGATGGAAGAGAAAAATCTTTCGCCTTTACGAGCGACGGAAGAAGCAATGCGTGAAATTAGTGGAGCAATTATCGCAATAACATTTGTAATGGCAGCCGTGTTTATCCCAGTTGCGTTTATGTCTGGCCCTGTTGGTATTTTTTATCGTCAATTTTCGATTACGATGGCGACATCAATTATTTTATCAGGAATTGTTGCCTTAACGCTTACACCAGCTTTGTGTGCAATGATTTTGAAAAATAATCATAATCAACCAAGAAAGAAAACGATGCTAAATAAATTTTTGTTGAAGTTTAATAATTTGTTCAACAAAGGATCTTTTAAATATGAAAAAGTTTTAACCAAAACAGTTAACAAACGCACTGTTACATTCGGATTTTTACTAGCATTTTGTGCTGGAGTTTTCTTTTTGAATAATAGTTTGCCTTCTGGATTTATTCCAAACGAAGATCAAGGAATGTTTTATGCGATTATTCAAACACCTTCAGGTTCTACGTTAGAAAGAACAAATGAAGTTTCTCAAAAATTACAAAAAATAGCGGAAGGAATTGATGGCGTTTCATCAGTTTCATCTTTGGCTGGTTATGAGATTTTGACAGAAGGAACAGGAGCAAACTCTGGAACTTGTTTGATTAACTTGAAAAGTTGGGACGAACGTTCTAAATCTGCTGAAGAAATCATCAAAGAATTAGAAGAAAAAACTGGGAATATTAATGGTGCAAATATCGAATATTTTCAACCACCATCTGTTCCTGGATATGGTGCTGCAGGAGGTTTCGAGTTGAGATTGTTAGATAAAGCGGGTAGTGGAGATTATCATAAAATGGAAGAAGTGAGCCGTGATTTTGTAAAAGAATTAACTCGTCGTCCAGAATTGAGTTCTGTATTTACATTTTATAGTGCTTCTTTCCCTCAATATGTCTTGAAAATTGACAATGATATTGCCGAACAAAAAGGAGTTTCGATCGAAAATGCGATGGATAATTTATCAACATTAGTTGGTTCTAATTACGAAACAAGTTTCATCAAATTTGACCGACCTTATAAAGTGATGGTACAAGCTTCGCCAGAATATCGTGCGTTACCAGAAGATTTATTGAAATTGTATGTGAAAAATGATCAAGGTGAAATGGTTCCATATTCAGCTTTCATGAAAATTGAAAAAGTATATGGATTATCAGAAATTACGCGTCACAATATGTATAATGCAGCAGAAATTAGTGGTACGCCAGCACCAGGTTATAGTAGTGGACAAGCGATTGCAGCGATTAATGAAGTAGCTAAAAATACATTGCCTCGCGGCTTTGGAATTGATTGGGCAGGAATCTCGAAAGATGAGGTTTCTCGTGGAAATGAAGCGGTGATTATTTTCGCCATTTGTTTAATTTTCGTTTATATGATTTTAGCAGCTCAATATGAAAGTTTCATTTTGCCTTTACCAGTTATCATTTCATTACCAACAGGAATTTTCGGAGCATTTTTCTTCTTGAAATTATTAGGATTAGAAAACAACATTTATGCACAAGTTGCAATGGTGATGTTGATTGGACTTCTCGGTAAAAATGCGGTGTTGATTATTGAGTTTGCTGTGCAGAAACATAACGAAGGTTTATCAATTGTAAAATCAGCGATTGAAGGTGCAGGAGTTCGTTTCCGTCCAATTTTGATGACATCATTTGCGTTTATTGCAGGTCTTATTCCGTTGGTTATTGCTTCTGGTCCGGGAGCAGTAGGAAATAGAACAATTGGTACTGCTGCTGCGGGCGGAATGTTGTTCGGAACTATTTTCGGGTTGTTTATTGTGCCCGGTTTATATGTTGCGTTTGGCGCCTTGGCGGATAAAATGCAATTGGTGAAATACGAAGATGAGAATCCTTTAACAGAAGAAATCACGGAAGATGAATAAAAATAGTTTAAAAAATATAATTGCAATAAGTCTTTTTGGAACAATGATTTGGAGCTGTAAAGCTCCTGCGGTAAGCAAAGAGATAGAAAATCATCAAGCACCAAAAATTCCAGAAGCTTATGAAAATGTGCAAAATGATGATGCACCAAGTTCTGGATTAACGCCTTGGAAGCAATTTTTTACTGATCCAAATTTGGTTGTTTTGATTGAAGAAGCGTTAAAAAATAACCAAGAATTGATGATCACACTTCAAGAAATTGGGATTTCTAAAAATGAAGTGTTGTACAAAAACGGAAAATTATCTCCTACGGTAGCTGCAACTGCTGGAGTTGGTGTGGAGAAAGTTGGTCGTTACACAAGTCAAGGTGCTGGTGATGCCTCGACTGAGATAAAACCTGGGAAAGAAATGCCTGATCCTTTGATGGATTATGCGATTGGGTTGAGCGCTGATTGGGAAGTTGATATTTGGAAAAAATTACGTAATTCGAAAGATGCTTCGATTGCGCGCTATTTATCAACGGTGGAAGGAAAGAATTTTGTTTTGACAAATTTAATTTCAGAAATAGCTTCATCTTATTATGAATTATTGTCTTTGGATAGTCAATTAGATTTAATTCATCGAAATATTGAATTGCAAAAAGAATCACTGCGTGTGGTGAAAATTCAGAAGGAAGCTGCTCGTGAAACTGAATTAGCGGTGAAAAAATTTGAAGCAGAATTATTAAAATCTGAAAGTGAAGAGTTTAATATTAAACAAGATATTACAGAAACGGAGAATAGAATTAATGCATTATTGGGAAGATATCCGCAGACGATAAAACGTGATGGTTCGTCTTTTATGGATTTGATTCCGCAAACAATGCATGCAGGAATTCCGTCTGAATTATTATCAAATCGTCCTGATATCAAACAAGCAGAATTAGAGTTAAAAGCTTCTGCTTTAGATGTGAAAGTGGCTCGTGCAGAGTTTTATCCGTCACTTAATATTTCTGCGGCTTTAGGACTAAATGCGTTCAAACCATCTTATTTGGTAAAAATGCCAGAGTCTATTTTATATTCGTTGGCTGGAGAATTAGCTGCGCCTTTAATCAATAAAAGTGCGATAAAAGCGGAGTTTAATACAGCAAATGCTCATCAAATACAAGCGTTGTACGAATATGATAAAACGATTTTAAATGCTTATTTAGAAGTGTCAAATCAAATGTCGAAGATTAATAACTTAGAACAAAGTTATTCGTACAAAGATAAACAGGCGAAAGCACTTGTAGAATCTATTGATATTGCGAATCAGTTGTTCAAAAATAATCGTGCAGATTATCTAGAAGTGTTAACAACTCAACGTGATTTATTGGATGCAAAAATGGAATTAATCGAAACAAAAGAAAAACAATTAAGTACAGTTGTCGCTATATACAAAAGTTTAGGTGGTGGTTGGAAGTAGTTTTCATATTCATTCTAACAGGACTGTCTCTTAAAGTGTG
>NZ_DJTP01000004.1:0-215 GCF_002440405.1 Empedobacter sp. UBA6305
ACTAATTTAGTCTACGAGGATGTGACGTATCCACAACGAATGTATTCAAAAAGGAGGAAATAAAGCTTTTCTGCCTTTCAAACGAACTTTAACAGACAGCAAAGGCTACGAAAAGAAAAGCTATAGAAGTTCGCAAAAAGATTGTGGACAATGTCCTTTACGAGAAAGTTGTTGTGGAAAAGTAACCAAGTATAAAAAAGTTGGAAGATAGCATT
>NZ_DJTP01000004.1:395-52874 GCF_002440405.1 Empedobacter sp. UBA6305
TGGAGTTGTGCAACAGTTACCCTTGTTGAACTAAACCTCCAGTAGCTTTCGCTGCGATGATTTCGTACCTTAGTATATTAATATTAAACAATTGATACTATGGTAACTAAAAAAAATCTCCGGAGGAATTAAGAGCGAACAAATACATTAATCGCGCTTGTAGTGAAATTACGGGTTTTTCTGAACTTCTGCAACGTTTTCAGCGAAATATTTCCATTTTAGGCAGAAGCCAGCGTACTTTCGAGAATTATTCTCGGCATGTGGCGGCAATGGCGTTGCATTTTGGAATTCTTCCTACGGAATTACATCCCGAGCAGGTTAAAGATTACTTATTTGAACTGCAGCAACGTTCTTTAAGTTCTTCGCAATCATACTTTAAACATACGGTTTACGGACTTCGATTTCTTTTAAAAACAGAGAATCTTCCTTACGATTATCTTCATTTACCATCGATTCCAAAAGAGAAAAAGCTTCCTGTTGTTTTAAGTCGAGAAGAGATTTGGAAGATGCTTCAAAGTGCAGAACTGCTAAAACATCGTGTTTTAATTGGCTTGATTTACGGCTGTGGTTTACGCTGTATGGAAGTTCGGAACATAGAATTAAAGCATTTAGATTTCGATCGAAAACAACTTCATATCGTTCAAAGTAAAGGAAAAAAAGATCGATATGTTCCTTTATCTGATCATTTGATACGGGGAATAAAAAGATATATTTCAGCCGAACATCCCACTACTTTTTTATTTACAGGAAACACGAAAGATGCCAAGGGTTTTGATTCTCGTTACAGTCAACGCGGTGTTCAATGGGCAGTTCAATCTATCAGTAAAAAAGCAGGTATTTTAAAAGATGTGCACACGCATACTTTGCGCCATAGCTATGCCACGCATTTATTAGAAGATGGCGTAAATATCCTTCAAGTTCAGAAATTGATGGGGCATGAACGGGTGGAGACCACTATGGAATATTTACATGTTTGCCAATTGGAGCAACAAAAAGTACACAGTCCACTTGATACCGTTTTTGCTTTATGCAGCCGCAGTGGGAAGTAGCCCATGTATTGCAAAAAGTAGATTTATCCAACCAAAACTTTACCGTTCATCAAGAGAAAACGTTAAGGGCATTAACGTTGTGCAGAACTTCAGCGTTGGGCGGTCATGTAGATGCTTGCGATGCTTGCGGAAACATCAGTATTAGTTACAACAGCTGCCGCAATCGGCATTGTCCAAAATGTCAGGGACACAAACGCGAAGAATGGATACAGGCACGCGCGCAAGATTTGTTGCCTTGTTCGTATTATCATTTGGTTTTTACTTTGCCCGATACGCTTAACGGTTTAACGATCTCACATCCGCAAATTATTTATCGCTTGTTGTTTGAATCTGTGTGGGCTAGTTTATCTCAATTTGGCAAAACCGAAGGTTTGCAATTGGGCATGATTGCTATTTTACATACCTGGGGCCAAAATTTAAGTTTGCATCCGCATCTGCATTGCATTGTTCCAGGCGGCGGAATTGATAATAATGGCAAGTGGAGACGAAAAATAAAAACCGATAAATACTTGTTTGCAGTAAAAGCATTAAGTAAGGTTTTTCGAGCCAAATATGTAGCGTTGTTACGCAAAGAAAAGCTTGCCGAGGGGCACATCTTAGAAAGTTTGTTTGAAAAGCATTGGGTTGTTTATGCCAAACGGTCATTTGGCGGCCCAAAACAAGTGATTGAGTATCTGGGTAGATATACCCACAAGGTAGCCATTAGCAACCATCGCATTACAAATGTAACCCATCAAGAAGTTACTATCAATTATAAAGATTATAGAGACGGAAGTGAAACCAAGCAACTCACATTAAAAAACGAAGAATTCGCCCGCCGTTTTAGCTTGCATGTTTTACCGAAACGATTTGTTCGCATACGGCACTACGGAATTTTAAGCAGCAGTTGGAAACGTGGCAAACTACAGCAGTTACAAGAAGAATTACACGTTGCGCGAGCATTAGTAGAGCCTAAAACACAACATCGAAAATGTTATTGTTGTAAAGTGGGGAATCTGGTTACGTTGCACGTTTTTGGACAAAGAGGTCCGCCAGAAAAGTATCTTATCGGAAACAAACTTGCTTCTGTGAATTAACTTTTACGGGTAAGGGAATTTGTGTTTAAAGCACAAAAAAACAGCCAAAACGCATGAAGAAATACAACTTCAACCACAAAAAAAACAGTAATCCTAAAATTACTGCTTGTATATCTTAAAGCCACATTTCGAAAACCCCATAATACATAAAGCTACTCCGGTTCCGTTCAACGGGCTTTCATCTCTAGCCCTCCGGGCAAGACGAAAGCTTAGTTATTGTACGCAGTTTTTTTAGTTTATTTTTATTCCAAGTCGTTTCTGAATCAGAATTATTAAAAAAATCAAAATTATTCCACCAATTAGTATTAAAGGAATTTTAGTTTTATTCTCTTTAATTTGGTTATTTACACAATTTAGATTTATATATTCTTTTGAATTTACTCGAATTGAAACGACACTTTTAATATTGTTAAAAAGAAATTTTGCATTTTTATCAATTCTAATTTCGATATTTTGGTTAGGTTTTACGTCTGAAATAAACTGTTGATAATTAAAACATTTGGTGTATTCAGGAATTATTTTTAGAATTTTTGGGTTGTTTTCAATTTCCAAATTATAAGAAACACTTACTTTTCTTTTAGGTTTGTTTCTATGAATCGATTTGTAAGAACCTGTTATTATTTCAGTTTTATCTAATTTTATATTACTTGTTGTTAATGAGTTGTAAAGAACAAAACTCAAAGCTAAAAATACTAAAATATAAAAAAAGGTGTTGAATATTTTCACTAAAATTCTTTTTAGAACGGTTTTTTTCAAAATTGCGGACAACATTGTTTTTTCACGAAACTGATCTAGCTTTTGTTTCGTAAAAAATCAACTATATCCGCATTTCGTAAAATTAAAAACAAATATAATTATTTTTTTGTAAATTAGACACTTACTAAAATAATATTCATGTATCACGAAGTAATTTGATGTAAAATGTAATAATGAATGTATGGATAGCGAAACGATTCTAAAAACGTTGCAAAATCGATTAAAATTACAACGATATGCAAACAATACCATAAAATCGTATTGTGGTTACACCCAAGTTTTCTTAGAACAGATGGAAAAATACAATAGATTAGATGAAATTCCTATTTCAGAAATCGAATTGTTTATCAATACAAAAGTAATTCAAGAAAATATCAGTGTTTCCTATCAACGTTCTTTGGTTGGAGCAATTAAAAAAGTATTTGAATTAGTTGAAAATCAGAAAATTGAATTAAATTATCTTTATCCGAAACGAAAAGTTAATAAATTACCAACTTTCTTTTCTCAAGAAGAAGTACGAAATTTATTAAATGCAACAGAAAATTTAAAACATAAAGCTATTCTTACCATAATCTATAGCTGTGGATTGCGACTAAGCGAATTGATAAATTTAAAAATTGCAGATATAAAATCAGAAAGTAATTTACTTCTTATTCGTCAAAGTAAAGGTAACAAAGATCGTATAGTTGCTTTGCCAGATAAACTTTTGCTATTATTGAGAGAATACTATAAGGTTTATCAACCTAAAGACTTTTTGTTTGAAGGGGCTAAAGGGCATCAATACAGCGAAAGAAGCGTCCAATTAATTTTAAAAAATGCTATGAGTAAAGCTGGTGTTTTATCAAAAGGCAGCGTACATACATTAAGACATTCATATGCTACTCATCTTATAAAAAGTGGAATTGATGTACGTGTAGTTCAAGAATTATTAGGTCATAACGACATTAGAACTACCATGATTTATACGCACATTACAGATATTGATAAAAAATCGACACCAAGTCCTTTAGATTTTTTGTGATAATTTGTAAAATCTAACACATTATTTTATCTCAACAATCTTCACCACCTCACTTTTCAATACTTTAGTGCCTGCCTCATTATAAGTTTGCTCTACAGTCACTTTAATTTTATCATATTTAGGAGTTGGAAAATCTAACAATTCTCCAATGTTTTTATATCCAAATGCTTTTGCCAAAAGAGTTATGTGACGGGTGCTATATTTATGTCGCTGTGTATAAGATTCAACATTACTAACAAAGCTTCTAGCAACCCCCATTTTTAGGCTTAGTTCATCTTTAGTTATCCTATTAACTTTTCTGAGATTTTTCACATGATTAATTAAATCAAAATCAAATTGTGTAGTTTCAAATTCGAATATTTTATTCATTTAACTAAAAATAATCACCCAACATATTGGGTTTTAATTAAAATTGTTTATATTTGTATAAGCGAATTGATAATTAGACTTTTAATAGTCATAATTAAAACGATGAATCTCGAATCGAAACGACCAATTTTACCTCGAGAGTTTCGTGAAATCGCTCCATGTCTCAAAAGTTTTGTACTTTCGTAATACGGCATGGGCGGTTTTCACATATGCTTTAGGGGTAACTTTTAAACTTTCGAGTTTATAAGCTGGGTTTGGTCGCCCACGGTACTAAAGTGTGAAGCCGCCTTGCTTTTTTTGCAAGTATTTCTTCATACACGAGAAACATCGTTCCATAAAACCCAACACAAAATGAGAACGAAACAATTTCAATTCATCCGTAAAAAACCTCCAGACAAAGTCTGTTCGTTTTTTCCATTCTTTTAAAGAACAATTCTCCGTTTTATAACATTTAACGGAACGTAAAGAAAAGGTTCCCCTTTCTTTACTCGCTCTCTATCAGAGCCTCGGTAATGAGACTTTGACAGCTAGGTTATACTTTTATTTTTCGCACATTAAAAGTAAACCCTTTATTGCCATTTTCCAAATTTATTGGGGCTACTACCTGATTTAAGTTGTAAGTAATGAGTTATAAGTAATGAGTTAAATGTATGATGTACAGATTAGATGTTAGATATGAGAATTGAGATTTTAGAGTTGTACTATGTAAAAAGTAGAATGTATTATGTATTTGAAAAAGGATTAAAAAAATGTCATATGATTTGGAGGCGAGTGTCAAAAAGTTGAAGAAAATGGTTAAAATGTTTTACTATTTGCGTAGCAAATGATTTAAAACATTCAATGGCTGAAACTTATTTTGACCGTCGAAAATCAAAGACAAGAGTTTTTTGATTACTTTTTTGCTCTCTTCCCCGAAGGGCATGTGAATACCTATAATTAAAATAGATATGCTATGAATAAAAAAGTGATAGAAAGTATTTTACATTCGTTTTTTCCTTGATGAAAAAACGAACAAAAAAAATCAAGACCGCGATTTTCGACGTTCAATTACCATTTCACGCACTAAAAAGATTAAATGTTTCGCATACGCTCACTAATCTTTTTTACGCTTGTTTCAATGGATTGAAGCTCGTCTGCAAATCGTATGTCGACTCTAAAATCCGTTGTTAAAAGTGATAACGAATTTGAATATTAAAAAAGGATTAAGAAACTGGCATTAAAACTCTCACGTTAAGAAAATGTTTGAGTACAACGTTAAAAAGATATTAGCCCATAGTTTTTTTTAAATCTTTAGTGGAGTGAAAACATTTTGAGTAGAGAGGTTTACGGCCAAGAGTTTTTTGATTACTTTTTTGCTCTCTTCCCCGAAGGGCATGTGAATACCGATAATTAAAATAGATATGCTATGAATAAAAAAGTGATAGAAAGATTTCTCAATACCCCGAAATGACATATTGGATACGGTTCTGCACTTCGAATGCCTCAGTGCCCGTTTTAAAAAAGGATTTGAGTATTGAAAAAAGAGTTAAAAATCCGACGATTTAGAATCGAAATGCAATTCAACTCTAAATTATTGGAATAAAAAAGTTGAGGTGTTTGAACGAAGTGAGTTATCAACTTTATGGAAATAATTTATTTAGTTGAATCATTGAGAGACTACTGTCGGCATCTTTTTTTGTTTCGTTTTTTGGATGAGCAAAAAAATGAAAGTAAAGAACAAATTTGAAATAAAAAACAAAAAACCCTTTCCCAAAAACAAAGTTGGCGCGATGTACAGGAAAAAGAGTGACTTTTAAAACTAATGTTGAATTTAAAAACTATGTAAAAACGTAGAACGTCATACGTATCACGTAAAACATAAATAAAACCACCTTTATTATGCTAGAAAAAGAATTTGAATTATTAAAAAAAGGTAATTCTACTGCCTTCGAACGTATTTATGGCAGGTACAATAAACGAATCTTTTGGTTTGGTAAACAAATAATTGAGGATGAATTTGTAGTAGAATGCTTGGTACAAGATGCATTTCTAAAATTATGGGAATATCGCGAAAAGATGGAATCTCCTGATCATATCTTTTTCTTTTTAAGGTTTGTAATGAAATACAGTTGCTATTCGCATTATGCTAAACCGAAGAATAAGTTTTTTAGAACTGTAAGTTCACTAGAAAGTTATGAGAATTATCAAAGTTATTTGGCTGGATATGATCCCGCAGATAACATTCAAAACCTAAACGAACAAGAAACACAACAGCACTATTTTGATCAAATTATAAAAGTATTACCCTTATTAAGTGCTGAAAGAAAGCATTTGATTGAACTCTGTTTAAAACATGGATTTCAATACAAAGCGATTGCTAAAGCAATGGGAAGAGGAATCACTGAAACGAGTAACGAAATTAAACATGCTATTGATGATCTTAAGAAGATTTTAAGTCACCAAGATAAATTAATTATTAAAACCAAAACAGTCTCTACAGCAGAGAAGGAAAATCAAATATCTGAAACACAATCGTTGATTTTAAAACTTCGATGTAAGCATAAACAATCTTTTTCAACAATAGCTTCAGCATTACAATTGTCTCAAAAAGAGGTACACAATGAATTTATAGTCGCTTATAAATTCACTCAACAAAACAAAGTTCAATCCCTAAACTATTGATCATGGAAAAATCTACTTTAATACTCACTCGAAAAATACAAATACTTATCGATTTACCAACTCAAGAAGAACGCAAAGAGGCATTAGACAAGCTTTATAGATGGCAAAACAGATGTTTTAAAGCCGCTAATTTGATTGTTTCTCATTTGTATTTACAAGAAATGATGAAAGATTTTTTGTACCTCTCTGAAGGTGTTAAATATAAATTAATGGACGAGAAGAAAGATGCAGAGGGTATATTAAAAAATTCGCAAATGAGTACCACTTATCGTGTGCTATCAGACCGTTTTAAAGGTGAAATTCCAACCAATATATTATCTTGTTTAAATAATAGAATCCACAGTTCATACAACAAAGATTCTCAAAGATATTGGAAAGGAGAAGCTTCGTTAAAAAACTTCAAACGAGATATGGCATTTCCTTTTGGAGCAGAAAGTATACGTAGCTTCTCTTACAATCCTGAGAAAAAATGTTTTTGTTTTCGGTTGTTTCAACTTCCATTCAAAACCTATTTGGGAAAAGATTTTACAAGTAATAAAAGGTTATTGGAACAAGTGGTAAGCGGAGAAATTAAACTTTGTACATCACAAATAAAGTTAGAAAAAAGTAAAATATTTTGGTTAGCTGTTGTTGAGATCGAAAAAGAAAATCATCAATTACAACCCGAAATTATTGCAGAAGCTTCCCTCTCTTTAGAATATCCGTTGGTTGTAAAAATAGGAAAATCTCGGCTTACTATAGGAACCAAAGAAGAGTTTCTATACCGAAGGTTAGCGATACAAGCGTCCCGTAAACGAATACAAATTGGGGCAACTTATGCAAAATCGGGCAAAGGAAAAACGAGGAAACTAAAAGCGCTAGATAAAATGAGTCAAGTAGAAAAAAATTATGTGCATCATCGACTACATGTTTACAGCAGAAAGTTAATTGATTTTTGTGTAAATAATAAAGCAGGAACACTTATTTTAATGGATCAAGAAGAAAAGATAGAGCTGGCCAAAGAAGAAGATTTTGTACTGAGAAATTGGAGTTATTATAAACTGATGACCAAAATAAAATATAAGGCAGATAAAGCAGGAATTGAGCTTATAACAGCTTAAAAATATAATTTTTGAGGGTGATTGTACACCCGTAAGGTGAGGTTGATAATAAACACTCACTAAATATAAACAACATATATAACGCAAGGGCCAATTTTTTTTCATCTACAGATACTTGCTAGATACTCCCAACATAAAGGCAGGATAAAGGCAACATAGTGGCAGTAGAATGTATGTAAAAGATTTTTGTAGTTCAGGGGTTGTAATAATTGCCAAGTTGTTTTTTATACAAAAAAATGTTTAGTGGAATACAAAAGGATATCATTTTTAAAGTTTCAATGAATTTAAACTCGTCTTTTGAGCAATGATAATCTTTAAATTTCATTTAAAAAAGTAGATTTTAGTGTTGTACTATGTAATATTTATAATGTATTAAGTAAAATCCATTATGTATTTGTGAGAGGCTGGAATTTTCAAGGCTTCGAAATAACACAAAATCACTTTTTGAATACAAATATAAAATGAAGTAGATTACCAAAATAACCTTTGAGAATCATTTAAATCGTAAGAACACATGACCAAAAACAGTATTTCCACTTGATATTCAGCACAATGACCAAGACGATTCAAACCTCTAAAATAAGTATCATTTGATGCTATTCTGAAATAAACTCAGAATGATAAAATCCGTAAAACGTTAAGCGTAGAACGTAAAACTTAATAAAACCTATGTTTCTATTGTGGTTAGAATATTCATTTTTTATTCGGTATTCTTCTTGATGGGGCACAACAACGATGTAAAATTAACCCTTAGATAAACAAATTAACTAGAAGTGACGAATAATGAACCTAATTGGTTATCCATTAACCTAAATGGAGGTTGTATGCACTAAAATGCATTTTTTCTGTATCGGTTGTGTATCCACGCTGTATCGATTCCGTATCCATTGTATATCCATTGCGTATGGTTTGTTCGGTGCTCGTGTATCGAAAGGTTGATTACCATTTAGACAAAAAAAGTAACTATTCAACTAAAAAAGTCAATTTATTACATAAATAAGGAGTAACAATTTATTTCTTCAAAATCTTAAAACTATGTTGATTCGAATTTATTTTAACGAAATAAACGCCAGAAGTAAGATGTTCTAAATTTATCTGCGAAACAGCTGTTCGAAACTTCTTTTCATAGACCTGTATTCCTGTTTCGTTATATATAGAAATTGTAGGTTGTTTTAAAATCTGCGAAAAATGAAGGTTTCTCTTTACTGGATTTGGGTACACTTGCAAAGTTGAAATAGTATGATCTGTTGTAGTCAACTTCTCTTGTGCTTGAGAAAAATGTAATAAAGTCGCCAAAGCTCCTTTCGCTACTTCTGTCAAATAATTCAAATCTAAATTAGCTATTATATCTTGAGCAGTATGTGCATAGGGCGTTTCATTCTTTTCGAAAAGTCCAGTTATTGGATAACCAACTGCCTGAAAAGGCATATAATCGGAACTATAAGCATTCGAAATTTCAGTTTTTAGAGTTGTATACAAGGGAAAAATATTCGACATTTGATTAGTCAAATCAGAAGAAGCTGCATTATTTGATGTTGGATTACTTTCATCTTGCTCACAAACAATTGTTGAATTTACTTTATTCGCCACTCCTCCTACCTCATCAATATTCAGAACAGCTTTAATGTTTAAATTCTGAGGAACTGCAATTTGATTGACATATGTCTGACTTCCTATTAAACCGCGTTCTTCTCCTGTAAAATGAATAAACTTGATCGAATAATCAGTATCGATATCTTTAATTAATCGAGCAATTTCTAATAAAGTAACCGTTCCCGATCCATTATCATTCGCTCCAGGTCCATTTAATGTATCATAATGACCATCGATGATAATAAATTTATCAGGATATTTTTTTCCAATTTTAGTTATGATTAAATTATTTCCAACATTTCCAAAAACATTTACAGATTGCTGCTCTATGTTTGAATAGCCATATGCAATATAATAAGATTTCAACCAATCAAAAGCATTATTATGCGCAGAAGAACCGACAGTTTTGATTCCGAAATCTTGAAATTTTTGTAGCTTTTGATGAACAGAATCATATTTAACTTGATCTACTATCGATTGATAAAACGGATTTAACTCTTGTGCAGCCGCATTAATAGAAAAAACAAATAATGGTAGAAATATATACTTCATATTCTCTAAATTAATTAATCAACAGTAAAACGTAAAAGATTAAAAATTATTCAAAATAGTTTTTAATTCTTCGATACTTTCTGTTGCATTTTTCTTGATATGCGTAATAGATGAATTGGTATAGGTATCTGATGGATCGATATAGATAATTGGGACATTTGTTTTTGCATAATCTTTGAGCGAAGCAGCTGGATACACTTGCATCGATGTTCCAATAATTACCAAAATATCTGCCTTTAAAACCTCATCAATCGCATTTTCTATTTCCGGAACCATTTCGCCAAACCACACAATATGCGGACGAAGTTGATTTCCATCTTCAGCCAAATCTCCAAGTTTGATATCTTTATTCCAATCAATAATTTGATTCTCATCTTTTTCGCTTCGCGCTTTTCTCAATTCGCCATGCAAATGAATTATTTTTGAAGAACCTGCTCTTTCATGCAAATCGTCTACATTTTGAGTGATAATTACAACTTCAAAATCATTTTCTAACTCTTTCAAGAAATGATGCGCAGTATTGGGTTCAACATCGAATAATTGTTTTCGACGTTGATTATAGAATTCTTGAACCAATTTTGGGTTTCTTTGATAACCATCAATCGAAGCGACTTCCATAATATCATGATTTTCCCACAAACCATTGGCATCTCGAAAAGTAGAAATTCCACTTTCAGCACTAATTCCAGCTCCCGTTAAAACAATTAGCTTCTTTTTCATTTCGAATGTATTAATTGAAGTAAATATAACTTTATAAAACAACAAAACTCCATTNNAATGGAGTTTTGTTGTTTTATTTTATTTTTTTTAATTCATCTAATTTGACTAGACACATAATACTAAATGTTGCAAACATGGTCAACGTAAGAATTGCTGCATTAATTATCATAAGCTTTGTTTTTGGGTTATTAATTTGAATTAAAGTTACTTCAAATCATTTCTTTCGAAAAGTATTTCATTAAGAAATATCGACTTAACTCTCTTATTTTTAATGAATAAACTTTAACCTCAAGGCATAAAAAAACCTCAATTGGGAACAACTGAGGCCTTTCTCTACTAAAACTTAAGTACCATGAAAACTCAACTAACTTATATAAAGACTAGTACTTACTCTAGAATCATCAAATGATATACCAAATTATATTTCAACATATTAAAAATAAAAAAGCAGTCAATAAATTGACTGCTTTAAATAATTTGTATTTAAAATATACTTAGAAAGTGTATTTATTTTCTTTGATTAACAAATCTGCAATTTCAGTTTTTAAGTTAACTACGTTTGGATATTCGTTGTAACGTGTAAATCTTCTTAAACCAGATAACATCATGCGTTGCTCATCTCCTTCTGTGAAAGAAACGATACCGCGAGTAGCTTCTGTTTTAATAATTTCTACCGATTTGAATAATTGTAATTGAACTAATTTTTCTGCATTCTTCGCCGCATCAGCACCTTTTACATTTGCAATTTTTTCTGCACGTAACATCGCCGATTCAACCATATAAATTTCTTGCATAATACGAGAAGCAGCAATAATCAACTGTTGGTGTTGCTCTAATTCTGCACCAAACTTTTGCAAAGCAGAACCCGCAACCATAAAGAACGATTTCTTAAGATTTGCAATGATTTCTTTTTCTTGCGCAAATAATTCTGAATAATCTGGAACATCAAACGATGGAATAGACATTAATTCGTTCGCCACATTCATTGCAGGAGACATTAAATCTAATTTTCCTTTGAATGCTCGTTTTACTAACATCGATACACATAATAAGGTATTGATTTCGTTAGTTCCTTCGTAAATTCTCGAAATACGCGCATCTCTCCAAGCTGCTTCCATTGGCATTTCTTTCGAATATCCCATTCCTCCATAAATCTGAATTCCTTGATCGGCAGAAATTTGAGTTGCATCAGAAATCCAAACTTTTAAGATAGAAGCTTCAATTGCATATTCTTCAATACCTTTTAATTCCGCTTCGTTATGAGGCATTCCTTTTGCCATATTATCTTCGATTGCATCTTGCACATCTTTCGCTGCTCGATACGCACCAGCTTCTGAAGTAAATGCAGAAACAGCCATATCAGCTAATTTCTCTTTGATTGCACCAAACGAATTGATTGACGTATTGAATTGTTTACGCTCTGAAGAATATTGTAACGAATAATCTAAAATACGACGTTGCGCATCTAAACATGCTGCTCCTAATTTAATACGACCAACATTCAATGCATTCATTGCAATTTTAAATCCTCCGTCTCTTTCTCCTAATAGATTTTCTACTGGAACACGAACTTCATTAAAGAAAACTTGACGTGTTGATGAAGAAACAATTCCTAATTTATCTTCTTCTTCTCCTAATGAGAATCCAGCACCAGCTTTATCTTTTTCTACAATGAAACCTGTGATATTTTTATCATCATCAATACGTGCAAAAACAATGAATAAATCAGCAAAACCTGCATTTGTAATCCACATTTTTTGACCTGTGATGATATATTCTTTACCATCTTCTGATAAAACAGCTTTTGTTTTTCCTGAATTTGCATCAGAACCTGCTTCCGGCTCTGTTAAACAGTAAGATGCAAACCACTCTCCTGTTGCTAATTTTGGTAAATATTTTTGTTTTTGCTCTTCTGTTCCGTACAATAAAATTGGCATTGTTCCAATTC
The DNA here is from genome assembly GCF_002440405.1 of Empedobacter sp. UBA6305. Taxonomy (NCBI): domain Bacteria; kingdom Pseudomonadati; phylum Bacteroidota; class Flavobacteriia; order Flavobacteriales; family Weeksellaceae; genus Empedobacter; species Empedobacter sp. UBA6305. The sequence continues at coordinate 13,241 of NZ_DJTP01000004.1, forward strand.
CAGTATGTGCTCCAAAAGCTGTCGCTAACGAACCTGTTGCTCCTGAAATATAGTCACACACTAACATTGTTGTAACGAATCCCATTCCCATTCCGCCATATTCTTCTGGAACAGAAATCCCTAATAAACCTAATTCACCAATTTTACGCATTAATTCTTCAATCAACGCATAATCTTTTTTCTCAATTTGGTGTTTTTTAGGCACTACTTCTTTATCAATAAACTCTTTTGCAGATTGCAAAATCATTTGTTGTTCTTCTGATAAATCTTCGTAAGTGAAAATATCATTGTAAGAGGCATCTTTGATTAAGTATTGACCTCCGATTAATCTATTTGGATTTGTAGACATATTTTTATGTTTTGATGTATTATTGTATCATGTATTAAGTAAAATGTACCATACTTAATACATTTTACTTTTTACAATTTTTATTTTAGATATTCGAAAATTGAAGCTGCTCCTTGTCCTGTACCAACACACATTGTTACCATTCCATATTTCGCTTTACGCGCTTCCATTTCATGTAACAACTGCACTGTTAATTTCGTACCCGAACACCCAAGTGGATGTCCTAAAGCAATTGCACCTCCATTTACATTTACAATATCTGGATTAAGATTCAATTCGCGCATAATTGCAACTGATTGAGAAGCGAAGGCTTCATTCAATTCGATTAACTGAATATCTTCTAATTTCATCCCCGCTTGCTCTAATGCTTTTGGAATTGCAAACAAAGGTCCCATTCCCATAATACGAGGTGCTAAACCTACCGTAGAATATGCAACCAAACGAGCAACTGGCTCAAGACCTAACTCTTTAACCATATCTTCTGACATCACCATTACGAAAGCTGCTCCGTCCGACATTTGAGAAGAGTTACCTGCTGTAACCGATCCTCCTTGTGCAAAAACAGGACGTAATTTTGCTAAACCTTCGATTGATGTATCCGCACGTGGACCTTCATCCACTTTAAAATCAATTTTCTTTGTTTGAACTTTTTCTTTATCATCTAAGAAACTATATTCAACATCAACTGGAACAATTTGAGAAGCAAATTTTCCTTCAGCATTTGCTTTTAATGCTTTTTGATGCGAATTGAATGCAAATAAATCTTGGTCTTCACGAGAAACTTTAAATTCTTTTGCAACTTCTTCAGCCGTTAATCCCATTCCCCAGTAATAATCTGGATGATCTTTTGCTAAATCTGTTTCTGGAATTGGTTTGTAACCTCCCATTGGAATATACGACATCGATTCTGCACCACCAGCGATGATACATTCTGCCATTCCTGTTCTAATTTTAGCAGCTGCTAACGCAATTGCTTCTGATCCTGATGCACAGTAACGGTTTACTGTAACACCTGGAACTTTGTCTGTATCTAATCCCATTAATGAGATAAGACGTGCCATATTCAATCCTTGTTCTGCCTCTGGCATTGCACATCCTACGATTAAATCGTCGATACGTGCTGGATCTAAAGTTGGATAATCTTGCATTAAACGCTTGATTACTGTAGCTGCCATTTCATCTGGACGCGTAAAACGCAATGTTCCTTTTGGCGCTTTTCCTACAGCTGTTCTATATCCTGTAACTATATATGCTTGTTTCATTTTTTTAAGTATTATTAGATTGTACAATGTAAAATGTATTATGTACAAAGTATTTAATTATAGTTCTGAATTAATTTAACCAACATATTTTGTATATGTTTTAAGTCTTTTAATAAATCATCCGAAATCTCTACTTGAATAAATTCTAAATCTCTTGCTAAAATAATTTGACATTCCAATTCGAAAGACGAACCTAAAGCGATGTTGAGAAAATTAATAAATTGAGCATTCGAATTTCTACCAGCACCTTCTGCAATATTTGAAGCTATCGATACGCAAGCTCTTCTCGACTGAGAAGTCAAACTATAAATCTCACTCTTAGGATAATTTGAAGTAATTTCATAAAACCTTTTCGTAAAACTCATTGTTTTTTGCCAAACGATTAACTCTTTAAAATCATGCATAAATACTTTTTACATGTTACTTTTTACTTAATACAAAGATTAATTACGCAACGGTTTACCTGTTTTTAACATATGTTGAATACGCTCTAATGTTTTTCTTTCTCCACAAAGAGATAAGAATGTTTCGCGCTCTAAGTCTAACAAGTATTGTTCTGAAACATAAGTTGATTCAGATAAATTACCACCTGTCATTACATATCCTAATTTATTCGCAATTAAACGATCATGATCCGAAGCAAAACGTCCAGTAACCATAGAATCTGTTCCGACATAGAACATTCCCATCGCTTCTTTTCCTAATACTTCTACTTTACGTTGAATTGGTTGTGTGTAACCTGCTTCTGCCAAAATAATTGCATGTTTCTTCGCTTCTGCAATTTGACGTTCTGCATTTACTACCACAATATCTTGCTCACGAATAATTCCCATATTCTTCGCTTCATAAGCTGAAGTCGCCACTTTCGCAGTTGCGATATTCATGAAATTATCACGTAAATGATTTACTTTTACATCATCTTTTAAAGCAAATTCAGTTGCACGGCGCGCAAATTCTTTCGAACCTCCACCACCTGGGATTAATCCAACTCCAACCTCAACCAAACCAATGTAAGTTTCGGCAGCAGCTACAATCTTATCCGCATGCATTGACATTTCGCAACCTCCACCAAGCGTCATTCCATGAGGAGCAACAACAACTGGAATAGATGAATAACGAACACGCATCATTGTATCTTGGAACATTTTGATTGCCATGTTCAATTCCCACCAATCTTGCTCAGCAGCCATCATCATAATCATTGCCAAATTAGCTCCAACAGAGAAATTGTCTCCTTGGTTCCCAATTACAACTCCACGATAATCTTTTTCTGCTAACTCAATTCCTTTATTGATTCCTTGTAAAACTCCTCCTCCAAGAGAATTCATTTTAGAACGGAACTCAATATTGATGATTCCATCACCTAAATCTTGAATAGATGTTTCTTGGTTTGACCAGATTTCATTCGTTTTTCTAATGTTATCTAAAATAATGAATGCATCTTGACCAGGAATTAATTCGAATTGTTTTGATGATTGATTATAGAATAATTTCTTACCATTTTCGATTTTATAAAAAGAATCTGCACCAGTTGCTGCTAATTCTTTTACCCAATCCGAAACCTTGAAACCTTCTGACTCTACTAATTGTATTCCGTTTTGTAATCCAACTAAATCCCATGTTTCAAATGGACCATATTTCCAAGCGTAACCTGTTTTTAAAGCATCATCAATTGGATAAAGTACATCTGTAATTTCTGGAACACGTTGAGAAACATAAGCGAATAATGAAGCAAAATGTTTGCGGATTAATTCTCCAGCTTTACCAGAATCTTTCAATAAAACACCTAATTTATTACGCATAGATCCTGCATTTTTAGCAGTTTCTACAGCGGCAACTTTTGCGCGTTCCATTGGACGATACTCTAATGTATCAAGATTTAAGGCAAAACGGTTTGTATTTCCGTCTTTGTCAATTTCTTTGTAATAGAAACCTTTTTTTGTTTTATCTCCTAAGAATTTATTCTCGATTAAGAAATCCAAGAATTTAGAATCTTTCAAACCTTGAATCATTTCGTCATTTGGCGCATTTTGCTGTAAACCTTTTGTTACATTATATGCTGTATCCAAACCAACCAAATCACCCAATTTGAATGTTCCCGTTTTTGGACGACCTAAAATAGAACCTGTTAAGGTATCAACTTCTTCGATCGTTAATCCAATTTCTTGCGCCAATTCCATCACTTTCGCCATCGAGTAAACTCCTACTCTATTTCCGATAAAACCTGGAGTATCTTTACATAAAACTGGAGTTTTACCTAAGAATAATGAGGCATAATTTTGTAAAAACTCAACAACAGATTGGTCAGTTTGAGGAGTTGGAATAATTTCGAATAATTTTAAGTAACGTGGCGGATTGAAGAAATGCGTTCCGCAGAAATGTTTCTGAAAATCTTCTGAACGACCTTCAGCCATCAAATGAATTGGAATACCAGAAGTATTAGATGTGACTAAAGTTCCTGGTTTTCGGAAGTTATCTACACGCTCGAAAATTGATTGTTTAATATCCAATCTTTCGATCACAACCTCTATTACCCAATCCGAGTTTTTAATCTTCTCGAAATCATCATCAAAATTCCCCACAGTTATACGAGAAGCAAATGCTTTGTCATAAATTGGTGAAGGATTGCTTTTTAAAGCAGCATCTAAGTGAGTTTGAGCAGTTCTGTTACGAACTACTTTACTCTCTAAAGTAAGTCCTTTCGCTTGCTCTTGTGGTGTAAGCTCGCGAGGAACCATATCTAACATCAAGACTTCGACTCCGATATTTGCAAAATGACATGCAATACCAGAACCCATTACTCCTGATCCTAATACAGTTACGTGTTTAACGTGTCTTCTCATAATTGTTTTTAAATATTTTTTTGTCCGATATTAATTGGTTAATCTTATAAATCACTTCCAAGAAAATTTGCATTTTCTCTGGATCGATATGATTATTAATTGATTCATTAAATTGCAAAACAAAATGTTTTGAAATATCTCTCATTCTTAATCCTTCTTCAGTCAAAGTGATCAACACACTTCTCCCATCTTCTGGATTTGGTTTTCGAACGATAAAATTTCTTGCTTCTAAGTTTTTTAATGTTCTCGACAAGCTTGTTGGCTCTATTCCCATCTTTGGTCCTAGCGACGTACTTGGCGTACCTCCTTTCGGATCTATTGATAATAATGTAAAGGCATACACCATTGTGGAATCGTAAGCACCAGCTTGCTCATTATACATTTTCTGAACTGACAACCATGTTGAACGCAATAAATAATCTATCGTTAAATCTTCTCTTAACATATTTTAGTGTATGTCTAACAAATATAATCTTTTTTTATTATGCAAGCATAACAAAGTTTTAAAATTTAATTTTGTTTAACAAATAATGATTCAATTTACTATTTCTCAATGAAATGTAACTTTAAATTATGATTAATAAAATAAATAGTATGATTAAATAATACTTAAATTTATTCCATCGCTAAAAAAGCGATTGTAGTGGTGTAAAAATACGCTATAATTAATATCGAAAATAGATATAATGTTGGTTTTATATTATAAATAAATAAGATTGTTTAATCTCTTTTCAACGACATACATTCGTAGAAATTTTAAAATACTGCTTATGGAATCAAACCATACGATGAACAAAGTAACAGCGGCAACGCTATTAATCGCATTTGGAATCATTTACGGTGATATTGGAACAAGTCCTTTATATGTAATGAAAGCGATAATTGGCGAGAATCGCGTGATTGAAGAGAGCATTGTCTACGGAGGCGTATCATGTGTTTTTTGGACTTTGTGTTTTCAGACTTCTATCAAATATGTATGGTTGACACTAAAAGCGGATAATGATGGCGAAGGAGGAATTTTTTCTTTGTATTCATTAATCAAGAAAAAAGGTAAAAACCTAATTATTCCAACCATCATTGGAGCTTCTGCTTTGCTCGCCGATGGAATTATCACTCCTCCCGTTTCCGTCTCTTCTGCTGTTGAAGGACTACGAATGCTAAACGGACTCGAAAATCTACCTACCATACCTATTGTAATCTTTATCCTTTCGGTGTTATTTTTCTTCCAACGATTTGGAACAAATAAAGTAGGAAAAATATTTGGACCATTTATGGTTCTTTGGTTTACAATGCTTCTAGGCTTAGGAGTTTTACATATCGTACATCATCCAAGTATCATCAAAGCATTAAACCCTTATTACGCGTATAACTTGTTAATGAATTATCCTCACGGATTCTGGATTCTTGGCGCTGTATTCTTGTGTACAACAGGTGCTGAGGCATTATACTCCGATTTAGGACATTGTGGTCGAAAAAACATTAGAATTAGTTGGTTGTACGTTAAAATTTGTTTAGTAACAAACTATTTAGGGCAAGCAGCTTGGTTAATGCACCAAGACAACCCTATGTTAGACGGTAGAAATCCTTTCTACGAAATGATGCCAGATTGGTTCTTGATCCCTGGAATTTGTATTGCCACAGGTGCAGCTATTATTGCATCACAAGCTTTGATTACAGGATCTTTTACATTAATCAATGAAGCGATCAACTTAGGTTTCTGGCCAAGAACATTAATTATTCAACCAAACGAACACAAAAGCCAAGTTTATATTCCTACAATCAATTTTATGTTATGGGCTGGCTGTGTCTTTATCGTTCTATATTTCCGAGATTCGTCCCATATGGAAGCCGCCTACGGTCTTGCCATAACGGTTACCATGTTAATGACGACTTTCTTGTTATCCTATTACCTTAATTATTATACAAAATTCAACAAAGTATTTATTGTGGCAATTTTGTCGATATTCGTAGCGATAGAATCTTCTTTCTTCGTAGCAAATGTTGTCAAATTTGTTGATGGTGGCTATTTAGCATTATTAATGGGATGGTTGTTCTTTGTAATAATGTATTGTAGTTTTTACGGAAAAATCCTTAATTCACGAAACTTAGAATTCGTTAAAATAAAGCGCTACGCAAATGTATTAACAGAATTGAGCGAAGATAAAACAATCAATAAATACTCTACTTTCTTATTTTACTTAACGAAATCTACGAATCCAAAAAATATCGAAAAATATAGCATTCAATCTATTTTATCAAAACGCCCAAAACGTGCAGATGTCTATTGGTTTGTAAACATTAACCGAGATAGTGAACCCTATACGTTGAGTTATAAAATATTGCCAATTGTCGATCAAAAAATATATCGAATTACATTTAATGTAGGATTTAGAGTTCAGCCAAAAACAGAACAATATATCAAAAAAGTAATTAACGATATGTATGCAAATGGAGAATTAGAGTTAAAATATTTGAGTACATGTTTGAAAAAATACAATCAAGATCCTGATATGAAATTTATTTTGATTGAAAAATTCCCTTCAATTGAAACCAAATTAAGTATGAAAGAATTTTTCACACTGAAAATTTATTATCTTTTAAAGAAAATAGAATTCAACATTCCGAAATCTTTTGGTCTAGAGAAGAACGACGTTGTTGTAGAACACATTCCTCTTTATATGCACAAACATAATATTGACGATTTAAAAAGAATTCAATAAAAGAATAGAAATCCTGAAAAATTATTTTCAGGATTTTTTTTGGAAATATTTTATAGATTGATAATTATCAAATAATTTTTATAAATTTATAAAAATCAACAAGATAAAATATTTATAAAAAATTAAATTATGTTCGAAATTTATCAAGACAAAGCAGGAGAATATCGTTTTCGTTTGAAAGCTAAAAATGGACAAATTATTTTGGCGAGCGAAGGTTATAAACAAAAAGCAAGTTGCGAAAATGGAATTGAATCTGTTCGCAAAAATTCTCAAGATGATTCTAAATACGAATTAAAAGAAGGTTCTTCGGGTAAATGGCATTTCAATTTAAAGGCAACAAATGGGCAAGTAATTGGAACAAGCCAATCGTACGAAACTGAATCTGGTGCTAAAAATGGAATTGCTTCTGTAAAAACAAACGCTGCTGATGCAGAAGTAAAAGAAGTAGAAGGTTAATTACAAACCATTATAAAAAGCTGAAGCCTTGGATAAATCCAAGGCTCAACCTAATTAACACTAATATGAATTAACACTAAAAACTTATGAAGTAAAATAATGTTCAACTTTATTTTAGATGCGATCTAAGCATCCAAGCAGTTTTTTGATGTTGTTCTAATAAACCAACTAAGAAATCCGAAGTTGAGATATCATGAAACTCATCAATTTCTACTACAGCCTGCGCCAAAAAGTCAATAATAACTTCGTGATCGTGTAGTAAATCAGCAATAAAACTTAAACTATCTTTGTTTTTAGTTTTTCTTGTTTCTGATAAGTGAGCTAACTGCAAATACTCTGCCATAGTTGCTGGTGCATAAACATCTTTTTGACGAATTTTTTCTGCAACATCATCTATAACAATTTGTAACTCGTTATATAACGATTCAAAATACACATGTATTGTCTGAAAATCAGGACCTTCAACATTCCAATGTGCATTTCTTGTTTTTAAGTATAAAATATGTTCATCAGCTAATAATTTAATTAAAATATCAGCGATTTTTTGTTTTTTTTCTGACGATAATAATTTCATATGATTAAATTTTATATTGTCTATTTGATTAACTTTACTAATGCAAATATAGAACCAGAAAACGAATGAATTATAGATTTATTAAATCTTATTTCTATTCTTTTATAATTAAAAACTATGAACGACGCGAATTAACTTAAAATAAATAATGATGTTTACTTAAAAACAGAATTACTATTTTTGATGAGACAAATTTATAGTGGTTTTTTCAATTAGAGCCATTTTTAAAAGTTAAAAATTAATTAAATTTCTATGAAAAAGTTACTTTTATTTATCATTTCTTTAACCCTAAGCAATACTGCTTTTTCTCAAATTAATCAAAATTAAACGCTTAATAATAATTGGCGTTTTGGAGGTGGTTTGTGACTATCTTTTGGGAATAATAGCTATTTTAGGGTTTAATATTTCTCCAAGTGTTGGATAGATGGTTGCAAACAATTTAGAATTGGGTGCGACAGCAGGTTATCAGTATGCGAAAGATGACTATTTAAAGCAAAATTTGTTTAATGTTGGTCCTTACATTAACTTTTTTCCAATCGAAAATATTTTCTTGAGAGCCAATTATATATACTACACAGGAAAACAAAAGTACAACGATCGTACGCCATATTACAACAGTATTTATGAAGCTAACATGGACGAATCTGCTTTATAGTTGGGAGCTGGATATCAATCGAGCGGGCCTGTAAGATTTCAAGCTGGTGTGATGTACAATGTTTTATACAAAGAAAACGAAAGTATATTTTCTTCAGGATTACAACCTTTTATGGGCGTTTCAATCGGATTATAAGTCATAAAAAATCCATCTAAAGTTTTTAGATGGATTTTTTTTATTTATTTCAATTCGTCTTTTAAAAATTTTCCTGTCACACTTTTAGAATTTTTAGCAATTTCTTCTGGTGTTCCTTCGGCGACAATTTTACCTCCTTTACCTCCACCATCAGGACCAATATCAATCACATAATCAGCCAACTTTATCACATCTAAGTTATGCTCGATGATGATAACCGTATTTCCAAATTCCACAATTTTATTAATCACTTTCATCAACACATTTACATCTTCAAAATGCAAACCTGTTGTCGGTTCATCTAAAATATAAATTGTTTTTCCTGTCTGTTTTTTTGCCAATTCTGTTGCTAATTTCACACGTTGCGCCTCTCCTCCACTCAATGTTGTCGACTGCTGACCAAGCGTGATGTACCCCAAACCTACATCTTGCAACATTTTGACATAACGATATATTTTCGGAATCGCTTCAAAGAATTCTACCGCTTCATTAACCGTCATTTCTAACACATCCGAAATCGATTTTCCTTTGTAACGAACCTCCAACGTCTCACGATTAAAACGTTTACCATTACATGTTTCGCATTCGACATGAATATCAGGTAAAAAATTCATTTCAATCACACGTAAACCAGCTCCTTGACAAGTTTCGCAACGTCCACCTTTTACATTAAACGAAAAACGTCCAGGTTTGTAACCTCTAATTTTGGCTTCAGGTAAATTTGTAAACAACGTACGAATATCAGAGAAAATTCCTGTATAAGTCGCAGGATTAGAACGAGGCGTACGACCAATTGGGGATTGATCCACTTCGATTACTTTATCCAAATGCTCTAAACCTTCAATTTTTTTGTAAGGCATTGGATCTTTTTCTGCTCTAAAGAAATGTTGATTCAGAATTCTGTACAATGTTTCATTAATCAACGTTGATTTTCCAGAACCTGAAACTCCTGAAACTACAACCAATTCTCCTAAAGGAATGGTAAGATTGACATTTTTTAAATTATTTCCAGATGCTCCAAAAAGTTTTAATTCATTCCCATTACCTTTTCTTCGTTCTTTTGGAACTTCGATTTGTAACTGATTGTTTAAGTATTTTGATGTTAATGTATTTGATTTTAACATTTGTTCTGGTTCACCTTCCCAAACAATTTGACCACCATTTTTTCCTGCTTTTGGTCCAACATCAACCACATAATCTGATTCCAAAATCATGTCTTTATCATGTTCTACAACCAAAACTGAATTTCCGATATCGCGTAATTTCTTTAACGAATCTATCAATCTGACATTATCGCGTTGATGCAAACCAATACTTGGCTCATCTAAAATATACAACACATTCACCAATTGAGAACCAATTTGCGTTGCCAAACGAATTCGTTGCGCCTCGCCTCCAGAAAGTGTTCTAGAAGAGCGATTAAGACTTAAATAATCTAATCCGACATCTAATAAAAAAGATAAACGCGTATAAATTTCTTTCAGAATCTCGTGCGCAATTTGTTGTTGATTCGACGTCATCGAAACTGGTGCATTTTCAATCCATTTTTGCAACGATTGAAGATCCATTTCCGCAACTTCACCAATATTTTTATCATCGATACGAAAGAAAAGTGATTCTTTTTTAAGACGTTTCCCTTCGCAAGTTGGACAAATAACTTTCTTTCCAAACTTTTTGCTAATCGAACTTGAAGACGGATTATTTTTATCTTCCATTATTTCAGAAAGAAATTCATTCAATCCTTCAAAATCGATTTTATATGTTTTTTTAACTGATGCAAATTTAAGATCAAGATTCAATGTTTCTTTCAAACCATTCATTACATCATCAATCAATGCTTGAGGAAGTTTTTTGAAAGCAACTTTCTGGTCTTCATTATGTTTGACAAAAATCGCTTCCAATTGTTTTTCTATTCGAGAAGATGATTTTAACGTCTCAAATAATTCTTCCAAATTATCAAACAACGATTTATCTTGATCTTGAAATAATTTTTCGTGATTTACCACTTTCAACTCACCTAGACCTGTACAAGTTGGACAAGCTCCTTTTGGCGAATTGAACGAAAATGTATTCGGTTCTGGCAACGCATATGACATTCCTGTCGACGGACACATTAACGAACGAGAAAAGAATTTGGTTTCATTGGTTTCGTAATCCAAAATCATCGTAATCCCATTACCTTGTTGCATTGCATGATCGATACTTGAACGCAAACGTTGATCATTCACCTTATCATTCAACAACATTTTGTCCACCATCAATTCGATATCATGCGTTTTGTAACGATCTAACATCATTCCAGGCGTAATATCTTGCAACTTGCCATCAATGCGCATTTCAAGAAAACCTTTTTTAGAATATGTTACAAAAACTTCTCGATAATGACCTTTTCTTGAACGTACAATTGGCGCTAAAATCGCAATTTTCTTCTCGCTGTATTGTGTTCGAATCAACTCAATAATTTGCTCTTCTGTGTAAGCAACCATTTGTTCGTTTGTTTCGACTGAAAAAGCCGTAGAAGCACGCGCATACAACAAACGAAGAAAATCATAAATTTCTGTAATTGTACCAACAGTGGAACGCGGATTTTTATTGGTCGTTTTTTGCTCAATTGCAATAACAGGCGACAAACCATCAATTTTATCAACATCTGGACGTTCTAAACCTCCCAAAAATTGACGTGCATAAGCCGAAAAAGTTTCGATATAACGACGTTGTCCTTCTGCATAAATCGTATCAAAAGCCAACGAAGATTTCCCACTTCCACTTAAACCCGTGATTACCACAAGCTCGTTTCGAGGAATCTTTACATCAATATTTTTTAGATTATGTTCACGTGCACCGTAAACTTCAATAAAATCTTTTTCCATGTTCGTTTGTAAGAAGTTGCAAAAATACAAAAAAAGCCACATTACTGTGGCTAAGTGTACTTTAAAAATTGTTAATTCTTAAGTATTTATTGTTTTTTAATTGGAATATAAATTCGAGAAATTAGTTTTAAACTATCTGTTTCCTTCGGATCGTTTAACATAATTTCTAATTGTTTTGTATCCAGTTGTAATTTTTTAGATTTTGCATAATTCTTCATTTTCTCGATTGTTTGCGCACGCTTAGAACGAGGTCCTAAATGCAATGTCAACAAATAATCTCCACCATGAACAACCACTTTTTTCATCTCTTTTTGCAAAGGCAAATCTTCTATTAATTGTATTCCAGCAAAAAATGTTGTCTTATCTTTTTCTTTATCAAAATCAGTAAAGTAGACATATGGAAAACCTAAATCGAAATCAAAACCACCTTCATCTTTATTCATTAACGATTTATAAATCACCTCAAAAGCACCATCTACTTTATCCATTATATCTTTTTCCGCTAAACTTGATTGTTTACGAATCGCTAATAAATTTGTTCGACCTAATTCTACAATTCGATATTCACCATAATTCAATCGTCCTTCTTTTTGATCCTTATCTAATCTAACTTTCACTTTTTGATTTAGGTTATCCAAAGATTTTTCAAATTTAGATTCAGGATTTTTGAAAAAAGCAAAATAGCGGTAGAAATAAGGAATTTCTTGACTTAAATAATTCAATTTTGCAGTTGTTTTCCCATTTTCTTGTTGTTCAAATTTGACATTCAAACTATCTAATTTTTCCCAACCATCATATTTTATCGTATAATTAACGAAACGATTAATCGAAAAATTTTCAATCGTTACTTTTCCTGAAGCAATTGAAGCATCTTCTGAATCCCATATCATATAATTTTCGTCCTCTTCTTTTGTATTCGAAAATTTCTTGATTGTCAAAGAATCCGAAGCTGTAAATTGTTGCCATTTCGAGAATTGACGAAGATTATAAAATTCGTCGTACACCAAACCAACAGGTGCATCAAATTCATATTGCATTTCTTCGTCGAAACGATTCGGTAAAACGATTGGTAATAAAGCCAAAACCGCAATAATGATTACTAAAAAAAGATTTATTTGTTTCATTTACAAAATTGATTGTACAAAAATAGAAATACTTTGTAGGACTCTTAATATTAATCTGAATTAATCTTTTAAAAATAGTATATTTGAGTAAATAATATAAACTTATGGACTTTACTAATTTAATTCAAGGAGCAATGGGACAACAAATTGTTGGTTCTGCTGCAAAACAATTAGGGATTAATGAATCTCAAGCTCAAACTGCTGTTGCAGCAGCTGTACCTTTTTTATTGTCTGCTTTAAATAAAAATGCACAAGGCGGAGGTGCTGAAGGAATTTCGAATGCTTTGAATCAACATGACGGGAGTATTTTGGATAATCTTTCTGGATTTTTAGGTCAAGGAGGAAACCAACAAGATGGATTAGGAATTTTAGGTCACGTTTTAGGAAATAAACAACAAAATGTAGAATCTGCAATTTCTCAACAATCTGGATTGAATACAGCACAAGTTACTCAAATTTTAGCGTTAGTTGCGCCAATTGTAATGGGCTACTTGGGTAAACAAAAACAATCTGCTGGATTAGATTCAAATGGGATTGCTGGTTTATTAGGCGGTTTAGTTGGTGGTTCTACAACTCAAACAAACCAAAGCGGAGTAAATTTAGGAGGTTTCGAAAAATTGTTAGATCAGGATGGTGATGGACAATTAGGAATTGGAGATGCCATGAGTTTATTGGGTGGATTTTTCAAAAAATAAGTCTTGTCTTAAACTGAATAAAAATACAAAATTTATTAAGCAGGAAATTTTCCTGCTTTTTTTGTTTCAAAAATTATCAACCTATATATTCTAAGTATTCGAAATTATCAAATTCATAAATATTAAAAGTTTGATTTAAAAAATATATTATTTTATTTGTTATTTAATATAATTTTATCAACAATAAAACACAAATAGCATGGATACTTTATTTTACTCAGAAAAATTCATTCAAAGAATTAAATCAAAAAACCCTAACGAAAAAGAATTTTTACAAGCAGTTGAAGAAGTTTCCGAAACCATTTTACCATTTGTAGAAGAAAACCCTAAATACAAAAAGTTCAAAATTCTTGAAAGAATTGCAGAACCAGAACGTATTATTCAATTTAGAGTAACTTGGGTTGATGATAAAGGCGAAATCCAAATCAACAAAGGTTATCGTGTACAAATGAATTCTGCGATTGGTCCTTATAAAGGTGGTTTGCGCTTTCATCCATCTGTTAATCTTTCTATTCTTAAATTCTTAGCTTTTGAACAAGTTTTCAAAAACAGCTTGACAACTTTACCTATGGGTGGCGGAAAAGGTGGTTCTGATTTTGATCCAAAAGGAAAATCGGACATGGAAATTATGCGCTTCTGCCAATCTTTTATGAGCGAATTATCTCGTCATATTGGTGCAGATGTCGATGTTCCTGCTGGTGATATTGGCGTTGGAGGACGAGAAATTGGTTATTTATTTGGTCAATACAAACGAATGCGAAACGAATTTACAGGTGTTTTAACTGGAAAAGGATTAGAATATGGCGGTTCTTTGATTCGTCCTGAAGCTACTGGTTACGGCTTATTATATTTTGTAGAATGTATGTTAGCCGAAAAAAAAGAAACCTTAAAAGGAAAAACAGTTTCTATTTCTGGCTCTGGAAATGTTGCACAATATGCTGCTGAAAAGTCTCTGGAATTAGGCGCAAAAGTGGTTACACTTTCTGATTCTTCTGGATATATTTATGATGAAGACGGTTTTGATACAGAAAAACTAAATGTCATTTTCAAAATTAAGAATGATGATTACGATAGAATTTCAAAGTATGTTGATTATTATCCAAACGCTAAATTTTTCTCCGACCAAAATCCTTGGAAAGTTCCTTGTGATATAGCTTTGCCATGTGCAACACAAAACGAATTGGATTTACAAGATGCGCAAACTTTACATCTCAATGGTTGCAAATTGGTTGCCGAAGGTGCTAATATGCCAACAACTCCCGAAGCGGTTCATTATTTTTTGGATCATCAAATTTTATACGGTCCTGGAAAAGCTGCGAATGCTGGTGGTGTTGCAACTTCTGGATTGGAAATGTCTCAAAATTCGATCCGTCAAAATTGGAACAGAGAAAAAGTAGATTATCGATTAAAAGAAATTATGATAAAAATTCATCACCAATGTAAAAAATATGGAAAAGGTGAATTTCAAGAAAATATAAATTATTACAAAGGCGCTAATATAGCTGGTTTCGTAAAAGTTGCCGATGCTATGATTGCTCAAGGAATATAAAAATCCATTTATAAAATTCGGTTCCCTTTACTGAATTTAGAATTCAATTGTTTGTTATTAAAGCTGGACTTCTGTTCAGCTTTATTTTTTTAGAGTGGAAAATTAATTTTAAAACCAATACCTCGAACAGATTCAAATTTTATCATTTCGTCGTTCTGAAAATATTTGCGCAAACGTGTCATAAAAACATCCAAACTTCTACCCAT
The DNA here is from genome assembly GCF_002440405.1 of Empedobacter sp. UBA6305. Taxonomy (NCBI): domain Bacteria; kingdom Pseudomonadati; phylum Bacteroidota; class Flavobacteriia; order Flavobacteriales; family Weeksellaceae; genus Empedobacter; species Empedobacter sp. UBA6305. The sequence goes on from NZ_DJTP01000004.1 coordinate 28,679, forward strand.
AAAATAATCGTTTTCACCCCAAATTTTTTCTAAAATCTCTTTACGACTCACTAATTTTTGATTATTCTGAATCAAGAAACTCAACAATTCTGCTTCTTTTTCTGTTAACTGAAATTTTTCTTCTTGATAAGATAATTGCAATTGATTTGGAAGAAAAACATAAGCTCCAATTTTGATCAATTCTTCTAAAACAGGTTGATTTCGTTTCAAAATATTTTTTATTCGCAAGACCAATTCTTCAGGATCGCAAGGTTTTGTGATATAATCATCTGCACCTAATTTCAAACCTAAAACACGATCAAAACTTTGCGCCTTAGCAGTCAAAAATAAATATGGAATTGTAATGGTTTCGGCTAATTTTTTCGCCAAAGAAAAACCATCAATTTCGGGTAACATGACATCAAAAATGATTAATTGAGCTGATTCCAACGATTCTATTTCCTTCAATAGTTTTTGTGGATGATCAAACCAAGTCACTTCAAAATCAGAAAATTCTAGATATTGTTTGAGAACAGTTCCCAAATCTTGATCATCTTCTACTAAAATTAATTTAGTTTTCATTCGGCAAAATGATTAAAAATTGAACACCTTTGTCTTTATTATTCTGAACGTTAATTGTTCCTAAATATCGTTCGATTGTATTCTTGACCAAAAATAATCCAACACCCAAACCGCTTACATTTTGGTTAATAGAACGATTCACACGATAATATTTATCAAAAATAAGAGGCAAATCATTGGTTGGAATTCCAATTCCATTATCCGAAAAATTCAATGTTATTTTTTTTTGAAATTTAAAATCTAATACAATTTCAGTAGCTCCATATTTGACTGAATTTTCAATTAAATTCTGAGCAATTTGTTTAAAATCGTTTGTTTTCAGTACATTATTTTTCTCGAAAATACTTTGATTAATAAGTTTAATTTCTGGATATTGAAGTTGAATCTTTTGGATAATTTCATTCAAAATAACCTCATCTAACAATTCAGAATTTTCGTCATTTTTCACAAAAATAGAATCAACAGTTTGCTCCAAACGATTAATTTGTCTGTTCATCATTTGTTGCGTTTCTGGATGTTGAACTTGATGCAAAGCAAATTTCATCGTCGTAATTGGCGTATTCAATTCATGCGCAATAGAGTCTATTGTCAAATGTAATTGATTGATTTTTTCTTCTTGTTTCGATAAATTTTTAAGACTTTTCCAATACAAAAAGACAATTAATCCAACAATCAACAAACTCACAATGATTAAAGGAATAATTTTCTTGAGAATTAAAAATTTCAAATTCAGTAATTCAAAATCTGTCTTTCCTCTAATTTTATATTTATGACGTTCATTTTTATTAATTCCTAAATCAGAATCTGTTTGATTACTAATATCATCCGATGACCAAACACTTTGATTAATATTAGTTGGTTTCGCAATTTTATTTGTCGTTTCGTAAATCACATACTTTTTCTTTGGCAATAATTCTTTATGATTCAATTCATCATAAACCGAATAAACATCTGTACGAAGCGCTATTTCAAAATTATTTTCCTTAGAATAAACGTCTAATAGAGAATCTACAATTGGCGTATAAATCTCATAATTATAATCTACTTTCGTTCGAATTATTTGTAATTCATCAAACTGTTTTTTTTCATCATGATTCAGTTTTTTGAAATAATCTAAAATCTTATCATCATTAGAATCTGTTTCATATTTTGACATAAAATTCATCACTTTAACTCCAATTTCACACGCCTCTTTATTCATATCTTTCTCAATCAATCGATACAAATTGTAGATATAATACCCTTGCAATGCAACCAAAACGATCAATGCAAAAGAGAAAATAAATGTATAATGTTTTTTAGATAATTTCATAAGCTTTCCATCAATTCAAAAATACATTGTTTTCGCACATAAATTACACATTAACTCATCGTTAACCGTTCATTAACCAAGTAAAATCGAAACTTGAAAGAGATTTGTTAAAAATCTGAACCATGAAAATAGTAATAACATTTTTTCTGCTACTTCCAAATTTAATTTTTGCACAAATTATTTCTGGAAAAATTATCGATGAGCAAAATCAACCAATCAAAAATAGTTCTATTGAAGTTGAAATTCCTTCACAAGATCCAATTGTAGCTGAATCGAATGAAAATGGCGAATTTAATTTTGAGCTTCATCAAGCACAATCATTTACAATTTACATTAAAGAATTTGGTTACCAAGAATTTGAAAAGACATATCAAGCTAACTCAGAAAACTCTTTGATTATTACGCTTCAAAAAGATGAAACAATTAACTTAAAAGACGTTGTTTTTTCTAGTCAAAAACCTTTGTTGAAACGAAAAATTGATCGAATAGAATTTAATGTCGAAAATACGCCTTTGCAAAATTTAAGTGCTTGGGATATCGTGAAAAACACGCCAAATGTTCTTCTAAAAAATGAACAGTTAAGTGTGAGAGGAAATACGCAAATTTTAGTCACAATTAATGATAAAAAAACATTAATGTCCCAAGATGATTTGAAACAATTGTTGGAAAATACTGATGGTGCAACAGTTTCTTCGGTTGAAGTCATTACCAATCCGCCTGCAAAATATGAAGCTTCTGGAAGCGCGATTATAAATATTAAAATGAAGAAAAATGTGCTTTCTGGTTACAAAGGACAAATTGCGACACGTTATCATCAATCTATTTATAGCAAAGGAATGCTGGGTACTACCCAATCTTACAATACAGAAAAATGGCAATTGACAGGAAGTTATTATTTTGTGAATGGAAAATATGTTCGCAAGAATTTTGATGTAACAACTTATGAAAAAGATCAGACACGCTGGGAAAGTGACATGATTCGTCGAACAGTTGCGAAACAACAACATATTTACAACTTTGCTTCTCAATATTCAATTGATAGTTTACAGAATTTTCAGTTTGGAATAAATGGTTCTAGAAATCCTGCTTCAATTGGGAATTATAACGTTCCGACAAATATTTACAATACAACAAATAATCAACTTGAATCATTTTATAAAACACAAAATCATCGTCGCGAAGCTTCAAATAATTTTAATACGTATTTGGTTTATGACAAAAAAATTGCGAAAAATAATTTGACTTGGAGTAACAATTTTAGTCATCGTTATTACAAAGAAAATCAAGATGTTTTAACAAAACTGAATTTCAAAGATAAACCTTATGAAGAAAATCGTTTTTTGAGTGCTGCACTTCAAAAATTGAATCTATTTTCTACACAAATTGATTATAGTTTCACTAATGAAAATTTCGGCTTGGAAGCGGGAGCGAAATATAGTTTTGTAAAGAATGATAATGATTTGGATTTCTTTGAATCGATCCAAAATCAAATCGAATATCAACCCGAAAAAAGTAATATTTTTAATTACAAAGAACAGATTTTCGCCTTATATATTTCTGGAAATTACAAATGGAAAAAATGGGAAGCAAAAGCTGGTTTGAGATCTGAAATAGCTCTTATAAATACGATTTCTGATAATCCAATTAGCCAAAATAAACGAACAAACACCAATCTTTTTCCAACTTTATACGTCATGTATAATTTTGAAAATGCTGGACAAATTGGTTTGAATTATGGAAAAAGAATTGATCGACCTAATTATAATTTCTTGAATCCTTCAAAATCATATTACAATCTATTTTCTTATTTTCAGGGCGATGCCAATGCGATTTCTACGATTATTCACAATTTGAGTTTATCGTACACCTTGAAAGATTGGAATTTCGAAGCCTATTATCGATACGAGAAAAATCCTGCGATGGAAATTTCTATTCAAAATCCTGAAACTTTTGAAACGGTTTATCATTTTACTAACATCAAAAATGGAGAAGCTTTTGGAGCTAATCTTTCGAAAAATTTTAATCTAAAATCGTGGTGGAAACTGAATTTATTTGCGATGGGAGAATATAATCAAAACTATTATTTTGGTCCAGATAATCTGCAATACAAAAACGATGTCTTTTTTTATCACCTTTCATTGAGCACGCAATTGGATTTAGACAAAGCAAAAACATTTAATATTTCGGCAGGATATCAATATAATTCGAAGGCAATTCAAGGTTCGTTTGATATTAGTTCTTCTCAAAATACATATTTGATTTTAAACAAAAAAATATGGGATAAACGTTTTGAAATTGGTTTGGTTTTCAATGATATTTTTAAAACTGATCGCAATACGATTTCTACGAAATACGCAAACCAAAATCAATATTTCAAAGATTATCGCGATACACAATATTTTATGTTGAATTTGAAATACAATTTCGGAAACCAGAAAGTAAAAGAAGCGAAACAAGCGGAAAAAACTGCAGAACAAAATAGAATTTAGCGTTACAAAAAAAACTTAAGTTTTATTAAATTTGAGGAAAAGCAATAAAATGAATTCAGTAAAAATCATTCGAACAAATTCTTCTAACAAAGATTTTCAAGAATTGGTAACAGAATTAGATAAAGATTTAGCGATAAGAAATGGCGAATTTCATTCTTTCTTTTCGCAATACAATAAAGTTGACAAAATAAATCACGTTGCTATCGCCTATTTAAACGAAAATCCTGTTGGTTGTGGCGCTATAAAACATTATTATGATACAACGATGGAAGTGAAAAGAATGTATGTAAATCCTGATTTTAGAGGAAATAGAATTGCAGCTAAAGTTCTGAATGAGTTAGAAAATTGGGCAATCGAATTAAATTATGAACGATGTATTTTGGAAACCGGATTGAAACAACCCGAAGCAATCGCGTTGTATGAACGATGTGATTACACAAGAATCGAAAATTACGATCAATACAAAGACATCGAAGAAAGTGTTTGTTATGAAAAAATATTGAAATAAAAAAGCTGAGCGATGCTCAGCTTTTTTATTATTTATTAGATTCTTTTACCATTTTGTTCATTTCGGATGCCGTAATTTCACCATCCATAATCATGTACATTTGTTGATCATCGCTGTTAATACTCATCAACACATTTTTAAAAACTTTCGCATTTGCATTTTCCGTTAAAAAGCGAATTTTACTTCCGTCCTTATTTATCGACATCAATTTTTCGAAATAGATTATTTTTTCAAGAAAACAGTTCCACCAGCTTGCGCTTTTGGAAAAATTGTAACATCAGCAATTTGTACATGTTCTGGTTGTTGCAACAAATACTCTATTGCATTTGCAATATCCTCTCCAGCCAATGGTTCAAAACCTTTGTATACATTATCCGAAAGTTCTTGATTTCCTTTGAAACGAACCAAAGAAAATTCTGTTTCTACCGCTCCTGGCGCAATATTGGAAACTTTGATTCCGTAAGGTAACAAATCATAACGCATTCCTTTGCTTAACGATTCTACCGCCGCTTTCGACGCACAATATGTTCCTCCATTTGGATAAACTTCTTTTCCCGCAATCGAAGAAAGGTTGATGATATGCGCATTTGATGATTGTTTAAGAATTGGAATAATTGCTTTCGAAACGTAAATTAATCCTTTTACATTGATATCAATCATTGCTTCCAAATCCTCCAAATCAGCTGTATCAAAAGGTGCTAATCCGTGCGCATTTCCCGCATTATTGATTAAAACATCAATATTTTTCCACTCATTTTCTAAACTTTCTACTGCATTAAAAACAGCTTCCTTGTCTCGAACATCAAATTGAATGGTTTTTACTTCCGTAATTTGACTCAATTCTGCCTGAATTTCATCTAATCGTTCTTGACGACGCCCACACAAAATTAAACGATAATTTGGTGCTAATTTCTTTGCTGTCGCCATTCCTATGCCAGATGTTGCTCCGGTTATGAAGACTGTTCTTTTCATTTTCTTAAATAATTAAAAGTGCTTTTTTAAGACCGTCTAAGATACAAGCTAAAAAGAAATTAAAAAATGATTTATCCTGTTTTCGTTCGATATTTTCTACTTTTTCTTCTTTCATTTTTCCACGAGAATCATTCTTTACCGCTGCATTTCCAACTGCTGATAATAATTTCCTTTTCGAACCATCATCACGCAAAACATTCACTTTCAAATTTTGATAATCTATTCCAAAATTTCCTCCAGCAACTTTATCATTTCCATCAAAATTAAATTTTATTTGATTGAAAAATCCATCAACAGAAACCTTAAGATATGGTTTCACAAAAGGATCGAGATTTTTTGCAGGAAGTTTTGAAATTGAACCATTGATATTAAATTTCTCTGAACGATTCATTGGATTAAATGTCCAATTTGCACGCAAATCTCCATTCATAAATTCTGAATGCCAATCAACATCAACGTTTGGTAAAGATATTTTACGATAACCCGAATTGACATTTTTAACCCTTGCATTTATCGACGAAAACGTCAATTTTCCTGTTCCAATACTTTTAGCCGTTTCCTCTTCATATTCTAATTTAGAGTTGACCAATTGCAACTGTTTCACCCCTAAATCGAATTTCATTTCACGTAATTTTTGTGAAAACATTGTTTTACGTTTTGTGTCATCAGGTGGAACCAAACTTCTATAAATATTTGCATAAAGTTGATTCAATTTTATTTGATTCGCTTTTAAAAAGAAATCTTTTGACGGAGAAATTCCCCACTGAATTCCATTTCCTTGTAATTGCTTGACAGAAACTGTATATAAATCGGCTTGTTTTTTCAACGAAGCTGTATATGCTTTTCGAGAAAGTTTTGGCGTTAATTTTAATTGATTCAACATCAAATTTCCGTTCTGAAATTGCAAAGCGCTAGTATTCATTTTATACGTTTTTCCTAAATCGAAATCAATTCCAGAAGATTTTAACAACACAGATTTATACGAAAATGGAATCGCTTCTTGAATTGTTTTTGGATCAACATTGATTTGATTAAACGTTAACTGAATTTGCTTCAGCGTTAAATTCGGCGTTTTTTGTTGATAAGGAATCACATCTAAATGTCCATTTACCAACGAAATTTTATCAACTTTTATAATATCATTAAACTCTTTCGACGTTTTTCCTTCGCGCTGTGCCACTCGTCTTGGCTGTCCATAAATCGTAAATTTTGGATTTTTGAAAATAACATGATTAACATGAAGTTCTTTCCCATAATCATTTTTTAATCCTAAAACCGTCAAATTAACATTATTGAAATCAAATTTTTGTGAAGCAATAAAACGCGATTGCTTGATTTGAATCGTATCAATTCCAAGATTAAAATTAATCAAGAATTTTTGCGTTGCTTTTTCCGCTTTTTTTGCAATAACTTTTTCATTCTTTTGATCGATGATTTTTACATTTACTTCATCCAATTTGATTGAATTGGTATGAAAATAAAAATCACCATTTTTTATTCCCCAACTGTTATTATTCAACGTCAAAATTGGCGCTTCGACATCTAATAATGTATTTGATTTAGTATAATTTTGATTAAATTGATTTTTTGAAATTAATGGTTTCATTTTGAAATTTTTCAGAATCAATTTCTTTTCAGTTAAATCAAAATTAGATGCTGTTAAGGTATGCATTTCATTCAATCGATAATACATCGAATCCAACTTAATACGAAAAGTTTTATAATCAATCGGAATATCATTTGTGCGTGTCAACGCATTCATTTTTATTCCTTCGATATTTAACGCCACATTATTTATTGCATATTTTACCGTTTTTGCATTCGAGTAGAGTGAACGAATTTTACCGTTTTCTATTTGCAACTTTTTGATATTAATTAACTCCGCATCTTCCGTTTTTATGCTTACTTTTTTGATTGATTCTTTCTCAACTTTATTCTCTGGTTTAGCAGAAATAATGGTAATTTTTGGCTTTTTGAATTTAATTAAATCTGTTTTAAAATATAATTTATCTTCTGAAGTAAATCCCCAATCCATCTTAGAAAGCGAAAGAAGTGGCGATTCAATATCTAATAAATCATTTTCAGAATCGTTTTGAACGTACATTTTTCCGTTCATTTTAAGTGGTTTCATCAAGAAATTATCCAACTCAAAATCAGTTTCATTAAAACGAACTTTTCGTGCTCTAATCAATTGTTGATCTTTAACCACAAAAAACATCGAATCTAATTTAATATCAAAAGCAGAATATCTGAACGGAATTTTTTTGTCCGCTGTTCGCTCATTGAAACGAACACCGTCAAAATCAATCGAAAAATTAGAAACATTTGCAATATGTTTTTTCCCTGATTGAGAATACAAATTGAATTCGCCGTTGTTTATATTTACATTGGAAACATCAATACTTTGACCAACTTTGGATTGCGCTGTATCTTTTTTGACCGAATCTTTTTTCTCTTTAAGATAATAATTTACAGAGGGATTATTGATGTTGATTGAATATGCTGTAACTTCTTTTTTGGTAATTAATTTTATAAAATTGATACCGACAACATTTATTTCTTTCACTTTTCCTGTTGCATCAATCGAATCCTTTATCAACAAAGAATCTTTTGGAGAAACTTCAACATTTTTTAGTGATAAAGACGAATTAAAAATAGAAAAGCTCAAATCTTCGTAAGTCAGATTATAAGCCGTATCGTTTTTTTCTGCAATGATTTTTGGAAGTCGATCATTCAGAAAATAGGAGATGTAAAAACTTAAAATAAAAAGTACCGCAATAATAGAAATTAAAGCGATACCTATTTTTTTTATCCAACGGTTTTTAATCATTGATATAGTTTGGTTAACAGTCTTAAGAACAATTATTATACCAGATATAACAAAATGTTAAATTTATTCGTTGATATCGTAGATTTCTTTGATATTTTCTAAGATTTTATCGAAGTTTAAATTCAAATCAATTAATTTCCCAGTAAACAAATCGAACACCCAACCGTGTACTTCCAATCCATTTTCCATAGCACGTTGCACGAAAGGATTTTTTACCACATTTACACATTGTTCTTGTACATTTAACTCTACCAAACGATTATAGCGCATTCCTTCGTTTTCGATTGCATTTAATTCTTCTGAATGTAAACGATAAACATCTCGAATATTACGCAACCAAGGATTCATCATTCCTAAATCTTTCGGAATCATTGCAGATTTAATCCCTCCACAATTATAATGTCCACAAACTATAATATGTTTCACTTTTAGGTGTTCTACCGCATAGTCTAAAACAGAAGTGGTATTCATATCCAAACTAATTACCATATTAGCAATATTGCGGTGTACAAAAACCTCACCTGGCTCCGCTCCCAACAACTCTTCTGCCGTCACACGACTATCCGAACAACCAATGTAAAGCACTTCTGGATTTTGACCAGCCGAAAGCTTATCAAAATATTGCTCGTCTTGTCCTAAACGTTTATTTACCCACTCTTGGTTGTGTTCAAAAACTTTTTCTAAATTCATAATTTTCTAAATTACATCTTGTACTTCTGGATGTTTACCAACATAAACGCTCACATAACTACAAAATGGAATGATTTTCAACTGATTTTTTCTTGCGTAATCTACAGCTTCTAACACTAATTTTTCGGCCAAACCTTGTCCTCTCAATTCGGGATTAACACCTGTATGATTAATCAACATTTGTTTTTCTTTCAGCATAAAAGTTAATTCACCAACTTCTTTATTATTCTCATCAAGAAGTATAAAAACTCCATTTTTTCCTTCTAAATTCAATTCAATTTTCATAGAATAGTATTTTAAATTCAAATTAATCTTTTTGGATGAGATTTGGTCAAAAAGATTTGTTAAAAGTCTCGATATACAAGACAAATTTACGGGTGAAAAGTTTTTAATTCAAAGAAAATTTAAACAAATAATAACAATCAATTTACAATCATCTTTCTATTTGATAATCAACAACAAGCCATTCTATATAATATTTAATGTATAGGTTTGAGTTTTTTACTTGATTATTTATTACATTTGTTAGATATTTTAAGGAAATATTCTTCATATGAAATTTATTGTATCGAGCAACACGTTATTAAAAAATGTTAACTTAATCGGAGGGGTTATTAACTCTAATAATACTTTACCAATCCTTGATAATTTTTTATTCGAATTGGATGGTAGCCAATTAACTATCACTGGTTCTGATTTAGAAACAACAATTTCAACAACTTTAGAAGTTGAGTCTAATGATAATGGAAAAATTGCAATTCCATCAAAAATCTTAACTGACACGTTGAAAACTTTCCCTGCGCAACCGCTTACTTTTATCCAAAAAGAAGGAAATACGTTGGAAATTGTTTCAGAACAAGGAAATTATCAGTTAGCATTCGAAGACGCAAACGAATATCCTCAAACGCCAGATATCGAAGACGCAAGCTCTACAACACTTAGTGCAAGCATTTTATCAGAAGCAATTATCAAAACTATTTTTGCGACAGGAAACGACGAATTACGTCCAATTATGACAGGAGTCTTCTTCCAAGCAAATGCAGATATTTTCCGTTTTGTTGCTACAGATGCGCATCGTTTGGTAAAATATACTCGCAATGGCTTAGACAATTTACAAGCTGCTGAATATATTATGCCGAAAAAACCACTTAACTTATTGAAAAATATTTTAGGAGGAAATAATGACGATGTAACAATCGAATATAACAATACAAATACACGTTTTTCATTCCAAAACATCGTGTTAACTTGTCGTTTGATTGATGGTAAATATCCTAATTATGAAGCGGTAATTCCAAAAGAAAATCCAAATGTATTAACGATTAACAGAAACTTATTCTTGACATCTTTGAAACGTGTGGCAATTTTCTCTAACAAAACAACAAACCAAGTTCGATTAAAATTAGTTGGAAATTCATTGACAATTTCTGCTGAAGATATCGATTTTGCAAACAAAGCAGAAGAAAGACTTCCTTGTGATTACAACGGAACTGATTTACAAATCGGTTTCAATTCTCGTTTCTTAATCGAAATGTTGAACAATTTACAATCAGAAGAAATAACATTAGAAATGTCTGAACCGAATCGTGCAGGAATCATCAAACCAGTTGATGGACTAGAAGATGGCGAAGAAATCTTAATGCTAGTTATGCCAGTTATGTTAAACGCATAATCAAAAAGAATACATAAAATTCATTTATACAATACAATGAAAATTTCATACAATTGGCTAAAAACCTACATTGATACAGATATCACACTTGATGAAGTGTCTTCAACACTTACAAGTACGGGTCTAGAAGTTGAAGGTGTAGAACAAGTAGGTGGAGCTAAAAATTATTTGGAAACCGTATTAGTTGGTAAAGTTTTATCAGCTGTGCCACATCCAAACGCAGATAAATTAAGAGTTACTAAAATAGATTTAGGAGACGGAAAAGAAACGCAAATTGTTTGTGGAGCTCCTAATGTTGCAGAAGGTCAAAATGTTCCTGTTGCAACTGTCGGAACGGTTTTACCTTCACCAGATGGTGAATTTAAAATCAAGAAGGCAAAAATTCGTGGTGAAGAATCTTTCGGAATGATTTGTTCTGAAGTAGAATTAGGAATTGGTACAGATCATTCTGGTATTTTAGTTTTACCAGAAGATTTAAAACCTGGAACTTCTACGTTCGACCTATTCGGAAAAAATGATGAAGTTGACCACGAAATCGAAATTGGTTTAACGCCAAATCGTGCGGATGCAATGTCACATTTTGGTGTAGCGCGTGATTTACATGCGGCCCTTAAAATTCGTGATATCGCGTCAACATTCAAAACATATGATGTATCAAATTATCCTACGACAGATTTCGGAAAAAATCCTATTTCTATCGAGGTTAAAGATACAGAAGCAGCGCCTCGTTATGCAGGTGTTTACTTAAAAAATGTAAAAGTTGCTGAGTCGCCAGATTGGTTAAAAAATCGTTTAAAAGTTATAGGATTATCGCCAATTAATAATGTGGTTGATATTACCAATTACATTTTACACGATTTAGGACAACCTTTACATGCTTTTGATGCAGCTAAAATTGAAGGAAATAAAGTAATCGTTCAGAAATTAGCAGAAGGAACAAAATTCACAACTTTAGATGGCGTTGAACGTACATTAAAAGGACATGAATTGATGATTTGCAACGAGAATAATCCAATGTGTATTGCTGGAGTTTTCGGAGGAAAAGATTCTGGAGTTTCGGATGCAACGACAACTATTTTCTTAGAATCAGCATATTTCGAGCCAGTAACAATTCGTAAAGGAGCGAAAGCACATGCATTAAATACGGATGCTTCTTTCCGCTTTGAACGTGGAATTGATCCTAACATAACTATCGACGCGTTGAAGAAAGCTGCGATGATGTTAGTTGAAATTGCTGGTGCTGAAATTGCATCTAATATTGATGATATTTATGCAAATCCTATTCAAAACTTTAATGTAAAATTACGTTTACATAAAGTGGTTGAATTATTAGGAGTTGAAATTCCAGAACATAAAATCAAATCGATTTTAGAAAATTTAGAAATTAAAATTTTGTCAGAAAATGATGGAATTTTAGATTTAGAAGTTCCAGCTTATCGTGTAGATGTACAACGTGATGTAGATTTGATTGAAGATATTTTGAGGATTTATGGATACGATAATATCGAAATTCCTTCAAAATTCTCGTTTTCTTATGTTCCAAATCAAAAAGTTAGTCCAGATAAAATCGAAGATTTTATTGCGCGTCAATTGATTTCTTTCGGATTCAATGAAGCGATGAATAACTCGTTAACGAAAAGAGAATACGAAGAAATTTTCTTTTATCCAGAAGGTGAAAGTGTTGCAATGTTAAATCCGCTTTCTGCTGATTTAGCTGTAATGCGTCGCATTTTATTGAATGGTTTATTAGAAAATGTTGCGTTCAATATCAACCGTCGTAATTCGGATGTTAAATTATTTGAATTTGGGAAAGTTTATCGCAAAATTGATGGTATTTACGAAGAAAATAAATGTTTAGGAATCGTTCTTTCAGGAAACTTTAATAGCGAATCGTGGACAGGAAATTTACGTAAAGCTTCATTTGCTGATTTGAAAGGTTTGATTAAACAAATTTTTGTTCGATTAGATATTCAAATTACAGATGAGTTACCTGCAAAAGATGATAATTTCTTAGATGGAATTGAATTTGTTTCTGGTCAAAAATCATTAGGAAAACTTGGAATCATCAGCAAAAAATTAGCAAAAAAATTAGGCGTTAATCAAGATGTTTTCTTTGCTCAATTAAATTGGGATGCAATGGTTGCTTTAGCAAACAAACACGACTTGAAATACAAAGAAATCTCTAAATTCCCAGGTTCTCGTAGAGATTTAGCTTTATTGCTTGACTCTTCTGTGAAATATGAAGAGTTGTACAAAGCTACAAAAGAAGTGAAAACGAATTTATTGAAAGCTGTGAATTTATTTGACGTTTACGAAGGAGATAAATTGCCAGCTGGTAAAAAATCGTATGCTTTAAGTTTTATGATTCAAGACGAAAATAAAACATTAAGTGATCAAGAAATTGATGGTTTAATGAATAAATTAATCAAATTGTATCAAGAAAAATTCAACGCTGAGTTGAGATAAAATATTCCGAAAAATGAAAAAGATTGTAACTTTATTTTCAGCAACTATTTTGATGAGTTTTATAGCAACTTCTTGTTCTACAAGTGCAACTACTGCTAAAATTAAACCTAAATCGGAAGTTTCGATTTCAAATCAAAATTGGTATTTGATCAACGATAACAATGTAGTAAAAGGTTTGTACGATAAGGACGTAATGTTGGTTATTGACGAAGCGAATTCGACTGTAAGTGGTTTTGCGGGTTGCAACAATTTCAATGCTACTTTTACAAAAGTTAGCGGCGTTACAAGCTTTGTTAATTTTTCTGAAACTAAAATGGCTTGTCCTAATTTGCAAGAAGAAAAAGCATTTTTATCGATGTTGAAAAGTGTAAATCGTTACGAAGTTTCAGGAAAAGAATTACATCTTTACAAAAGCAATATTTTATTATTAAAATTCAAAACAATTTAGTTTTTATAATAAAAAAGCTCCTTACAAGGAGCTTTTTTTATGTTTCTTTATTTTCTTCTACCGATTTTATCTCAACAGTATCATCACTTTGCTTGAAACCAATTTTAGTAATCGGAATTTCTTTTGATGATAAATAAAACTCTAAATCAGCATTTAATTCGATCAGACGATGCGGAAAATCTTGACCAACATTTTGCTTGGCTTCTGTTAAGAAAATTGCGCAATGTTTTAAATAATCAGGCGTTAATTTCGATTTTGCTTCTTGAAATGCAGAAAACAATACCTTTTCTGTCATCACAATATTTTTCGTTTCATCTTTTCTGTATAATGCATATAAACGTTTTTTAAGCGATTGTGTAAAATCAATCATCATTGTATTTGAGAAAATTTTCATTTCAGCCGCATAAGGCGTCCAGAAATCTTTGTTCAACGCATTTTGATTTTTCAAAATTGATAATAACGGAGAATCTTGCGCCAAATTCGTAGTCATGTGATGTAGAAGTAATTGTTTGCGCTCGTCAAAAGTTGGAGGAAAAATCGGAATATGTAAATCAAAACGACCAGGTGCAACGATTTCATCATTCAAATTTGCTAAAGATTCAACAGCTCCAACAATCAAAAGTTCTTTCGTATCATTTTTCTGAATATGTCTAAGAACGGAATAAAACAAATCGACCATTTCGGGATAAATGGTATTTACAGAAGTAGAATGTAATATTTCGTCGAACGAATCAATAAACAATAATGTTTTAGGTTGATTCATCTTTTTTGAAAGAAAATCGGAGAATTTATTCTTTTTGTTATCAAAATTCCCAACTAAATAATCATTGAAAATATGTACAAATTCGTAACCAATCATATCCGCTATTTTCTTTGCCCAATATATTTTCCCACTACCTGGAGGTCCATACAAAATCAAGCCAGCAGGTTTTGAGATTCCCCAACTTTCTCCTTGATCTTTGCTGATAAATGGATCTAACATATCAGTCATATAAAAATACAAATCAGTATAACCAACTAAACTTTTACCAGAAAAATCTTCGCATTGCGGAAATGCTTTTTCTATAAACGGATATTTTCCCCCAATGTAAGAATGAATCAAATAACTTGACACTCCCGTTTTCATCTGCTTTGCAACCTCGGCAGGAATTCCATTTGTCACAAAAAAATGAAGTACTTCTTCTTCTTTCGCTCCAATTGTTTTAGCGATTTCTTCTATTGTTTTTTCTTTGGAATAATCTTCGGCATATCTTTTTAAGAAATCTTTATTCTCTTCCGAAAATGTTATAAATTGTTGTGTTACATTAAAATTTTCGTCAATACAAAAACTCAAATCAATATTAAAATCATTGATAAAATTCTGTAAACTTCCTAAAGATATTTCGAGTTGATTAGATAAATCCTTTAATTTCATTCTGTTGGCTTGTTCTAATTTCTATTAAAAATAAAGATTAATTCGTGAACTAAACCATTTTAAGTTCTAAACTTCTGTTAAAGGAGCAAGCGCATCTATAGATGCGCTTGCTCCTTTTAATTGTATATTTTAAAATTATTTACAATTTAGATGAATTAAGATAATCTTCCATTTCTTCTTTATTTGCTTCATCAGATTCGTCTTTTAGAACACGATGAGCCACTTTACCTACAGTTAAACCTTGAATAACGATTGAAAATAAAACAACGATGTATGTAATCTCTAATAACAAATCTTTCCATTCCGAATTTGGCATCGAAAGAACTAATGCAATTGAAACTCCTCCACGAATTCCTCCCCAAACCAAGACAATAAGTGAACCTTTAGAAAAAGTGTTTTTTCTTAAAATAGTACGAGCTGGAATAACAATTGATAATGTTCGAGATAATAGGACTATAAAAATTGTGGCAATTCCTAATAGAATTTGATCCATTAAATCTTCTATTAACAACAATTCGAAACCTATAAAAAGGAATAAAATGGCGTTCATTATTTCATCAATAAGCTCCCAAAATTTGTTTAAATAATCTTGAGTTGTTTTACTCATTGCGAATTTCTTTCCATAATTTCCGATTATTAAACCTGCGATAACCATAGCTAAAGGACTAGAAATATGAAGTTCTTTTGCAATCAAAAATCCTCCCATTACAATCGACAATGTAATTAAAGCTGAAACTTTATAATCATCAATTTTTTTCATCGAATTAGACGCTGTAAATCCAAGTAATAATCCAAGTAAGATTCCGCCACCAGCTTCCATCAAGAATAATTTTGAAACACTTGCAAAATCAGCATCAAAGCTTGGATTAGTTGCTATTTGTAAAACTACTGCGAACATTACAACGGCCACACCATCATTAAACAGTGACTCTCCTGTAATTTTTGTCTCAATAATTTTAGGAACTTTTGCTTGTTTCAAAATTCCTAATACAACGATTGGATCAGTTGGAGAAATTAATGTTCCGAACAATAAACAATAGATATACGGAATTTGAATACCAAAATATGGCGCAATGTAATATAAAATTACTGATATAATAAATGCTGATAATACTACTGATATTGTAGCATAAGTAGCAATTGTCCATCTCAAGTTTTTCAAATCGAGAATATTAACGTGCATTGCGCCTGCAAAAAGCAGAAAATTAAGCATTGCGCCCATCAATATTTCATTGAAGTCTAAACTATTAAAGAGTTGAAACATGTCTTTTGTAGCATCAGGAAAATAGCTATCTCCCAATAAACGGATAGCGATAGATACTAACATGGCGATAATCATAATTCCAATTGTTCCAGGTAATTTTAGGAATCGAAGGTTTGCATAAGAAAATAATGCAGCAAGAACAATTAGAACCGAAAAAGAATAATATAGTTCCATTGGTATTGATTGATTAAAATTTGGAAAAAGTTACAAAAAAAGAGCCACTATAAAGTGGCTCTTTCTATATTAATTTGATTTTTTTATCAAAATTAGTTTTTTGGAGCTTGCCCAATTAAATCCATAAATTGATCTAACTTAGGTAAGATAATAATTTGTGTACGACGGTTTTTAGATTTTCCTTCCGCAGTAGCATTTGTAGTTAATGGGTTATATTCTCCACGTCCACCAGCTGTTAAACGTTTACCATCAACACCGTATTGGTTTTGTAATGCTTGTACAACAGAAGATGCACGTAAAGCAGATAAATCCCAGTTGTTACGGATGTTTGGTTTAGAAATTGGCACATTATCTGTGTTACCTTCAATCAATACATCGTAATCTTTATAATCGTTGATGATTTTCGCAATTTTACTTAAAGTTTCTCCTGCAGCAGGTGAAATTTCGTAGCTACCAGATTTGTACAACATGTTATCAGCTAACGAGATGTAAACAACACCTTTTAATACTTTAACATCAACATCTTTTGCTTCATTGCTAGATAAAGAACGCGTTAAGTTGTTTGTTAAAACCATATTCAAACTATCCGATTTGCTTTTCGCATCGATCAAATGTTTGATGTATTTGTTAGACTGATTGATTTCGTTCACTAATTCAGAAACGTTTTTAGAACCACCATTAATACAATTTTTCAATTGTTCTTGTAATTGTTTAATTTGATTTCTTTCACTCTGAACTGTGTTTTCATACTGACCTTGGTTAGATTCAAAATTAGCTAATTTAGCTTTCGCTACAGCCAATTCTGTTTGACATCCTTGGTTCTCAGAATAAGCAGAATTGAATTTATTTTGTAATTCATCATACTTTTTCTGACTAACACAACTAAATAAAGTTGAAGCAGCGATAACCGCTACTGGCAAAATTGAAACTTTCATAATTATTTTTTTTATTTCAGTTATACGAATATATGTTATTATTTTTTATTGCGAGTATATATTCTGCAAAAACCATGCTGTAAAAATATAAAACTCCTACAATCATTTGGTTGTAGGAGTTTTAACCTTAATATTTTATTTCTATTGTATTAATCCTGAGGAATATATAAAACCTGACCTGGATAAATCTTATCTTCGTGTTTTAACATTGGTTTGTTTGCTTCGAAAATTTTTGGATACTGCATTGGATCTCCATAAACTTCTTTTGCAATTTTAGATAAAGAATCTCCACTTTTTACAGTATACATTGTCTTAGATAAATCTGGAATCTCAATTCTCAAAGGTGTTTTCAATGTTAATTGATCTTCTACTCCTTCCACTCCATCAATGTTACCTGCTGTTGCTAAAATTTTTTGTTTCTCGTTGATGTCCAACGCTTGTCCAGCTACTACAATTTTATCTCCATCAGTAGAAAAAGTTACTCCTGACAAATCAAATCCTTGCTTTGCAACTTGTTCTTGTACTTTACCTGCTTTTTCTTCTGGTGTTTCTGCACCTCCGAAGACTTTCTCTCCGGCATTTTTGATAAATGAAAATAATCCCATAACGAGTTGATTTTAATAATATTTATTTGTTGATATTTAGTAAATATATAATTTCTCTAACAATTATCGTGCAATTGATGAATATTTCTTTTTTAAATTTTCGGTAATCGAGAGTTGTTGTTGAATTTGACTTGTTAATTGATTAATTTTTGCATCCAAAACTTTATCGTTCTCTTCGGCAATTTGTATTTTTCCGCTCAATGTTACTACTTGATCTTCTATCGATCGCAAAGAATTTTCTGTTTTTATCTTTTTCTTCATCAAACCATCAGTTACTTTATCATTCGATTCTCTTTCCAATTGATTCACCACCAAATCTAACTTATCGCCCAAAGCTTGCTTTTTACTTTCTAATTTCAATAAGGTGTTATTATCTTTTAGATATGATTTGATCGAGTTTCCTTTTTTCAATTGTGCATCAGCGTTTTCTTTTGTCAATCGAATCATATTTTCGTTCGCTAACCTCAACTCATTTCGTACACAACCTTGCTTCGTTTTTGTTGCTAAATCTTGCAATTGAGCATAAATTTTATCAAACTCTGCCGAATTACTATTAAATGTCATTCCATTTTGATCCGTTAATGTATTAATCACAGTCGTTTTTCCATTTTCTTCATCAACCAAACTAATCACAGATTTATACACATCTTGCGAATTTTTGAACTTGATATTACTCGCTTCATGTCTTTTCAAAAAAGCAGAAGAACCTTCTTTGTTCGTTACCCAATTTTCCCACGATTTCACAATCAAATTCTGCGCACAATTATCCGTAGAAAAAGCAAAAGATTTCAGTTCTTGTCCGTTCATTTCGTACTCAACTTCAAACAATCCTTCATCAGATTGTGCATTAACATAAGCTGATGTTAACAAAGTTGTAATGGCTAAAAGTAATAGTTTCATCAAGTTGATAGTTTAAATTTATGTTCACAATTATTTATCCAATTTACAAAATATCGGAGTTTAAGAAAAGATGTTGTACAGATTTTTTATAATGGTTAATTTTAACCAGAAATTAATCAAACCGCATGCAAACAAAAATTTTATTAATTTACACAGGAGGAACAATTGGAATGGCGAAAGATTATGGTGACCAATCCTTGAAACCTTTCAATTTTGATAATTTGTTGAAACAAATTCCGGAATTGGGTCTGTTAGATTGTTCTTTCGATTATCATAGTTTCGATACGCCTATAGATTCGTCTGATATGAAACCTAAATATTGGATAGAAATTGCCGAAACCATTCAACAAAACTACGAAAACTATGATGGTTTTGTTGTTTTGCACGGAACAGATACAATGGCGTATACAGCTTCTGCAATGAGTTTTATGATTGATAACCTCGAGAAACCTGTCATTTTCACTGGTTCGCAATTACCAATTGGAGATTTGCGCACAGATGCGAAAGAAAACTTAATTACTTCGATTCAATTGGCTTCGTTACGTAAAAATGACAAACCAATTATCAAGGAAGTTTGTGTGTATTTTGAATATAAATTGTTTCGTGCGAATAGAACAACTAAGATTAATGCAGAAAACTTTGATGCTTTCGAGTCGCCGAATTATCCAGTAATTGGAGTTTCCGGTGTTCATCTGGAAGTGAAAGAAGATTTATTGTTAAAAAATGTTGTTACGGATAAACTTTCGATCAACAAAAATCTAAATGCTGATGTTGGTGTCTTGAAGATTTTCCCTGGAATGAATCGTTCTTTTATCGAAAGTGTTTTAAACGCTCCGAACATGAAAGCTTTTATTATTGAGGCTTTCGGAACAGGAAATATTTTTACCGATAGTTGGTTTATTGAATTGCTGGAAGAAGTAACGAATAAAGGAGTTCATCTTATCATCAACACGCAATGTTCTGGCGGAATGGTAGAACTTGGACGTTATGCTACAAGTGATGCGTTACTAAATATGGGCGCAATTTCGAGTTATGATTTGACAATGGAAGCTGCAATTACCAAAGCCATTTATTTATTAGGTCAAAACCTTTCGAAAGAAGAATTCAAAACGCAATACGAAGCAAACTTGAAAGGTGAACTTCGCCATCATTTTTACAATGATTAAATCAAAATAATATAAAACGAAAAAAATCTCTACTTGGTAGAGATTTTTTTATGTTCTAAATTTTATTTCTTCCCCGACATTGAAGCGCCATCAGATTCTCTTAATTTGAAAAAGATGTAAGTTGATAAAATTGTCATCACGCCCATCGTCAAAAATGAATAACGAAAAGCTTGTACTTCCACTCCATTTACAAATCCTGCTTGTCTAAAAACACCTAAAATTAATGCAGCTACAGAAATTCCAAATGTTAGTGATAATTGTTGTGTAACCGATAATAAACTATTCCCTTCGCTGGATGTATTTTCGTCCAAATCTGCTAAAGACAAGGTATTCATCGCCGTAAATTGAATTGAACTAAAAAATCCATTCAAAACCATTAACGGAATGATATAATAAATTGGTGATTTCGATTCTAAAAAGAAAAACATACAAATGATTAATCCTAAAGTTATTGTATTGGAAATCAACATATTTCGATAACCAAATTTATTCACAATTGGCACAACAAACGATTTTGCAATAATGTTACTTGTTGCAGATGGAATCATAATTAATCCCGCTACAGTAGCCGAATATCCATAACCAACTTGCAATAAAAGCGGAATAAGAAAAGGTATTCCTCCAATTCCTAATCGTGTAATAAGATTTCCTATAATACCAATTCGCAAAGTTCTAATGTTAAACAAATTCAAATCGATTAAAGGATGTTGTTTATGTTTTGCATGATAAATATACAAACCAATCAAAAAGGCAGAAACTACAGTCAATGCCAATACAGTTTGCAGGCCAATCACACGAGAAGATGTCAATTCCATAATCAATGTTAAGACAGTAACTCCTCCACTAAAAAGAATCAAACCTCTGATATCAAATTTAAAAACTGGATGTTTAAAATCGGGGATCGCAAAAGTTGTCATCCAAAGTGCAATAATTCCGAATGGAATATTCACGATGAAAATCCAATGCCATGATAAAGTTTCAACCAAAATACCTCCAATTGTTGGTCCTAAAAGTGGTCCTATTAACCCTGGTATGGTGATAAAATTAATTACTTTTAATAATTCACTTTTTGGATAAGCATATAAAATTGCTAAACGTACAACAGGAACCATCATCGATCCTCCAATCGCTTGTATAACGCGTGAAATGACTAAAAAAGGTAAAGTTGTGGCAAATGCGCAAAGTGTGGATCCAAGTGTAAAAATCAGTATAGCAGATTGAAAAACTTTTTTCGTTCCGTATTTATCCGAAAGCCAACCACTCAAAGGAATTAACAAAGCTATTGTTAACGTATACGCAACAATAATCGACTGAATTTCTAAAGGCGATTTTCCTAATTCTTTTGCAATTGTAGGTAAAGATGTATTTAAAATTGTAGCGTCCAAAGCTTGCATAAAAATTGCCATCGCACCAAGCCATGGCAAAAACTTCAACATTTTTGGACTTAAAATATGATCTGAATTCATTCAAATTCCTATAGCAAATTCTATTCCTATTTTAACATTTCGAAAAATCATTGAAAAAGATTAAATTTGAACTATGTTTCTCAACGCGCATACACATCATTTATCCGATCAAACAGATGTTTTGGAACTGTATAATCAGTTTCCAAATGAGTTGAATAATGAAGCTAAATTATTTTCAATTGGGATTCATCCAGCTTACATCAAAACCTCATCAATAAAGGAAGAAATCGAAATTATTAATCAAACTATTTCGAATAAAAACTGTTTAGCAATCGGTGAAATTGGATTAGATAAATTGTGCGAAACAGATTTTGAATTACAAATCAACGTTTTTAAAAAACAGTTAGAAATTGCGATGCAATATCAACTTCCAGTCATTATACATTCGGTTCGTGCTTATCAAGAAATTTTACAGATTCGAAAACAAATGAAATTGACGATTCCGTTTATTTTTCATGGTTTCAATAAGAATGAACAGTTACTCAATCAAATTATTGCGCAAAATTGTTTTGCATCTTTTGGTAAAAATCTTCTATCAAACAAAAACTTACAAATTATATTTGCAAATCTTTCTGCGAATCAATTCTTTTTGGAGAATGATGCAAGCGAAATTTCTATTGAAGAAATTTATACTTTTGCAGCGGATTTGAGAAAAATTACAATCGAGGAATTACAACTTCAACAAGCGAAAAATTGGAAAGCAGTTTTCGGTTACGAAGTTCAATCATAATTAAAATACATTTCAATGGCAGTTTGGCAAGAAAGAGCTGAATTATTATTCAAAGAAGAAGGTTTAGAAATCCTAAAAAATTCGAACATTTTAGTTGTTGGTTTAGGTGGAGTTGGCTCTTTTGCCGCAGAATTTATCGCACGCGCAGGAGTTGGAAAAATGACAATTGTTGATGGTGATACTGTTGATATTACAAATATTAATCGACAATTACCTGCTTTACACTCAACTGTTGGAATGAACAAAGTAGACATCGTTGGCGATCGTTTAATGGACATTAATCCTGAATTAGAATTAACGCGTATCAACGAATTTTTGAGTCCAGAACGTACACACGAAATCGTCACACCAGATTTTGATTATGTGTTAGATTGCATCGATTCTGTTACACCAAAAATTAATTTGATTTTAGCTGCAAAACGCAAAAAAATTAAAGTAATCAGCAATATGGGCGCTGGAGGAAAATATTTGGCAAGCAAAGTACAAGTGCGTGATATTAGCAAAACAGATGTTTGTCCTTTGGCAAAAAATGTTAGAAAACGATTAAAAAAAGAAGGAATTAATAAAGGTGTAAAAGCTGTTTTTTCGACAGAAGTTCCTGATGAATCTTCGGTTAAATTAACGGATGGAAAAAATTATAAAAAATCGTTTTACGGAACTAATTCGTGGATGCCTGGTTTATTCGGGTTGCATGCGGCAGAAACGGTGATTCGACATTTATTAAAAAAAGATAAATAATTAAGTACTTTCTTAAAGATTTAATTAATTTAGTTGCGAATTAACAAAGAGACGAAAAAAATGAAAATCAATTACGATTATATCACATACGAGGATGTTTTGAGAGCGCGTCAATTTATGTACGAGCAAGCGTTGGAACAGAATGCGACTAATTCGTTGTTGAACACTGCGAGAGATTTATTTGGAAACAGCAATTTCGAGATGTGTATCAAAATTTGTGAAGGTTTATTGGATGCAAAAGACCCAAAACAAATGTACGATGCTAAGAAATTAATTGCTTTATCATATTATAGTTTACAAGATTTTGAGAATGCGGATAATGCATTTTTCGATATCGCTCAAAACTCTGATAATTCAGACGATTGGTTTAATGTTGTCATTTCTGCAGCTTTAAATAAAAATATCGAACGTAGTAAAGAATCTTTTGGAATTGCATTAGAAAAATACACGAAATTTGGTCATCAACGTAATATGCCTTCAGTACAATTGATGTTGCATTACATGATTACGTTAGAAACTGTAAAAGAATACGTTTTGGCTTTGGAACAATGTAGAATGTTGGTACAAGTTTACGCTAAATTGAAAAAAACAGACGAAAAATTCTTAAGTTCTCGTGGTTTAGAACAAATCGAAAACTTTTTGGAAACTGCAAAACCAGTTTTGAAAAAAGCGAAAAAGAAAGAATTAACTGAAATCAAAAAAGAATTGGTTGAAGCTTTAGATGCAAACGGCGTAGAAAAAGTAGAAGCTTTTTTCGCTGAGTTTTAAGCTAACTATTTTTACAAGAAATAAAAAAATCCACTTCGAGAGAAGTGGATTTTTTGTTTTAATTATTTTGTCCCGTCCTGAAATAGCG